>JAETUM010000118.1 GCA_021768625.1 Candidatus Stoquefichus sp.
TCATTCTTAATTCAACCTTTCTCATAATGACCTCCCATACTAGGTCATTATATATTATATATTTGGGACAAAGTCAATTTGGTTACAATAAGACAATATCACTTTTGTTTCACAAACAGAATATGAAATCTTATAAAATACTTTACAAATCTAATAAATAGAAGTACAATAATAATGCATAAAATAAATCTTCGGGGCAGAGTGAAAATCTCTACTGGCGGTAAACTCCGCGAACCAATATTGGCCGAACTGGTGAAATTCCAGTAGCAACAGTTATAGTCTGGATGAAAGAAGAAATTTTTGTAATACCTTTATGATAGAAGCAAAAACGTACCTAGAAGAATTGTTTTAGGCACGTTTTCTTTGTTTATGGAGGTGAAAAATATGAATTTGAGTACAAAGAAAATAACAACAGTAGGAATGTTATGTGCCATGGCACTTGTTGTAAACTTACTCATTCGTTTTCCTATTATTCCTGCTGTTTCCTTTTTAAACTATGATCCAAAAGATATTGTGATTGTTATTGGTGGATTTATTTATGGTCCTGCTGTTTGCTTTGTAATGAGTGCAATCACGTCTGTTATGGAGATTATGTTTAGAGGAGGTACAATTTTAGATGTCTTGATGAATATGATTTCAACATGTACCTTTGCTGTGGCTGCTGCTTACTTCTATAAGAAGAATCATACAAAAAAAGGAGCAATTATAGGTTTAGTTATTGGAATTATAGCTTGTTCTATAAGTATGTTATTATGGAACTATATTGTTGATCCAATATACTTCCAAATGCCAAGAGAAGCTGTTATATCTATGCTTCCAGCTATACTACTCTTTAATGTTTTAAAATGTAGTATGAATTCTGGCGTGACTCTTTTCCTTTATAAACCAATTGTTAGTATTCTTCGTAGAACAAATCTTGTTGAAAAAGTAAATGATGAACATCATATATCTCATGATATACTATTATTAAGTCTTTTTATTATAGTATCTGTTATATGTCTTATATTAGGTTTTCAAGGAATTATTTAAGGAGGTAAAAAAATGGAATTAATTGAAGCAAAAAAAATTATGCAAGAAAAGTTAGGAGATTGGAAAATTATGGCACTGGCAAGTTGTGTTGATAATTATCCAATGGTTCGTAATGTAAGTTGTTTATTCTATAATGATAAAATATATTTTAAAACAGATAAGAATTTTCGTAAGACTCAACAGCTATTCCAAAATAATCGTGTAGCTATGTGTTTTAACGGTGTACAAGTTGAAGGAACTGCTGTCAATAAAGGATTGGTTGTAGATGAAGAAGGATTAATCTTTGAAAAGAAATACAAAGAATTTCTTTGGCAAAGTTATAATGCGTATTCTCATACTGATACTGAAATACTCATTGAAGTTACACCTGATTTTGTAGAAATCTGGGATGAAGATGAAAATAGAAATGCATTCCAACTCTTTATCAACTTTAATACAAATGAAGTTGAATACAAACCTTATGATTAATTATCATATTATTCTTCCCGTATATAAACATAGATAATTGTCTTTAAAAACTGTAATAGCTATTATTACAGTTTTTTTCTTAAATCATTATAATTTTTAATTTCTTGTTTTATCCATTCCATAATAAGAGCAACAATAAATTTTTGTTCCTTTACATTTAATTCTTTATTTTGTTCTATACGGTGCCACTTATACAAACACCCTCTGCAACAGGTTGCAGTTGCATGTTGTGCTATAAAAACAGGATGTCCCCTCATAGGTGTTTGTTTACCATCATTTATAATATTCCAAGATGATAATCTTGTTTTCACAAAATCTTGAGCATGTTGTTCTATTTTATCTAATCCCTTATCCATACAATATTGAATATCTTTTTCTTTTAAATGAAAATGATTTCTAAACCTTGAATAAGATAATTGATTTAATTTATAATCTATTACTTTTTTCCCTTTTTCATTCATAATCATCACTCATTTCTATTATCTACCATTAAAAATATATGTCAATAAATAAAATAGAAAAGAACTGCCAGTAAAGTGATTTGTTCACTCTACATAACAGTTCTTTTGTGACCCTTTTATTATGCTTCTTCCTCTTTTCTTCTTCTCTTCATCATTCCTATGCATAATATTGCT
>JAETUM010000119.1 GCA_021768625.1 Candidatus Stoquefichus sp.
CCCGTTGACGCTCACTTTGCGGGTGTGCCGCCTGCCCATGTAGTCGTAGGTGCATTCCACCACGGTATTGGTGCTTTCATTGACGAAGCGCACCGGGCGGTTTTCCGTGTTGTAGGTGACTTGCCAGATGCCCGTGGATGTCCTGATAGCCGGCACCCAAACACAAATAGGCCTGCAATTAAATAATTGCAGGCCTATTTAAAGTTATTAAATCATATTAACAAAAAACTGCGTATCAATATATTTATTTTTCAAATAAACCCTGTTTAAATGTACCAATTAAAAACGCTGTTTTCTTTAGACGGTCATATTTATACAACATATAATCCTTACCACCTTCTTCATCATTACTTAGATGAATTACATATAAATTTAATTTTTCATCTAATATGAATAATCTTTTTCCAAATTCACCATCTCCGTTTATGAATAGATATGATATTTTTTCTTCCTGATCTACCCAAAATTTACCTTGCTCAATCCTTTTTTGAAATGATTCTCTATTTTCTTCATAGAAAAGATTTGGCGGTAATTCCATAATCTCCTTCAATATCAATGTTTTATCTTTGATATTAGAATTAGATATAGAAACAGCAGATATAATAAAAATTAACAAAAATTTCATGTTATTGATTATTTATTTTCCCTTTTCCCGCATTCTTCATCTATCTTAAACGCATTAGGTGTAACAGAAACGGTGCTTGGATTCAGAGAAGGCAATTTACTAACTTTAGCTCATATCTTGATATTAGGTCTCTTGCTGTAAGCATTGCTACAGCAACTTTATTCGGCATTGTCGAGACTTCCTGATATCGATAGAAGTTTTCACTAGTTCCTGGCTGCCGTCGTCATACATTTTTCGCATTCCAACCTGATGGCCCCATGGCAAGTCCATCAGGTCTGAATCATCCCCGTAGCCGTGCAAGCTCCAGGACTATCGCCGTGACGCTTGAACATAAGAAGTCGTTCTTTTGGACTCTTCCCGTATTTTCAGCATACTCCGTTCATTCCGCCGAAGTCAAGCCGCGTTCGTCAACGATGAACGCTTTTGTTTCCAGAACTCCGGAGAGTTCGGACAAGAGCTGCTTCCGTACGGGGACAAGCGCCTGCCACTCAGCATTGTAGCGCAGTAAATTAGAACGAAGACAGGTACTAAAATAAATATCTAAAAAGACATGACTATTTTCGTATCATCAAAAAAATCCTCACAAGATTAGCTTGTGAGGATTTTTTCTGTATTAGTGTTTGATTAATTATTTTTCACGAAAACGTGAAATAACAAGAAAATCTCCGTGTAAAGTTCTTACAACATTAGCACGAAAAATATAGTTATTTTTTCTCCAATCGCTAAAAAAAGCATACTGAGCTTGCGATATTTTCATTTTTTTCTTATGCATTGTAGATTCAATATATTTTATTTCATCTTCCAGAGGAAATCTCGTTTTCATTTCTACCGGCATCTTGACTGAAACAGGAGAATATAAAGTCCAAGAATAATGTTCGTAATTTATATCTCTCATCTTTCCTCCTCCATCGCTTGCATAAAGAACTATACTACTGGACGGCAAATCAATTCCAAGATGTTCATTTAATTTACAGATATCCCATGATTCTTGTTCAGAGCTGCACCCTGTTATTAAAAAAATATATAAAACAAAAAAGTTCTATATAATATTTTCATGGAATTATTTACTTTAGTCTTATTCCGTTGATCTTCCCGATTTTTTATCGGAGCAATTTGCTGAATATCAATAGTTAAAATAATAGCAAATGTTCCTTCCAGCTTATGCCGGAAGGAACATGGTATAAATAACAAAAATATTAATGAGGAACAGGATAGGGTACTTTTAGTTCATAATAATTAACAAGTTTTCCTTCTTCATTAAAGCAGAATCTAAGAAATTTTAACCATTCGTCACCAGGATACTCCGGATCGCTCTTGTTACAACGATAACCCAAACTATCTATGACGGGAGGATTATCACTTCCTGTTATACCAACTCCTAAAATATCTATTACTTCTTGTTGAGTTGTTGTCCCAATAACAAAAGACTTGGCTATTGTTTTCTTTTCTTTCCAGGAATATTTTTTAAGAGGATATTTTTTACATAA
>JAETUM010000120.1 GCA_021768625.1 Candidatus Stoquefichus sp.
TGCTTTTATAGTACACTTTTCTTTAATTTCATCAATATCAGTACTTGATCACCATCCTCCTTCATTTCCGGAAGCATCTTTTTCAATTCTTCCTGCTGTTCCAAATTGTGAACATTCTTACGTTTCTCAAAATGCTCTTTACTCAAAAGTTCTTTCATCTGATACGATTCAATATAACTTACCCAATAGTTCCCTTCCGAACTCATTATCATCGGATAAGCATCAACCCCACCATCCAGATCATTGTAAAAACCTAAATTGTTTATTGGAATATTAGGATCTCTATTTTCATCTGCTACATAATCATAAATAACAGAACACGAATTATTTAAATATTTATCATGTATAACTATATACTCAACTCCTTTTTTACGTAATTTTATAATAAAATATCGCAATGTCTCATAAGCAGGATTCATTATGAATATAGAATGATACATTACATACTCACGCTCTTCTCCATATGACCATAGTTTTGATAAATCCGGTTTATCATCTCCATAATCCAACAAATATCTAGGCTTCACCTTATTATCAATCTCAGTAAATATTGTATCCGCCAAGCCACTAGGCACTAAAAGATTACTACCTTTAAACCGAGTCATCTGATAATTAAACATCAGTCCAGCATATTTATCCTTTTTCGTGTCCAGTTGAGTATGTTGAGAAGGCGTATGATCAAGCATCCTCCCTAGCGTATCTAAAACACCATAGCCGTATAAACGATCTTTTAGAGGCTCCATTTTATAGGTATACGTTTCTGATATAGATACAAAATCATCATTATTATAAAACATATATGCTGCCCTATATTTATCTGTATCGGTTAAAATACTAAACATTTTTTTTAAGAATTTTCCCTCATAATCAAAACGGAACATAGCTCCCATTTGAGCAGAATACAAATAAACATATTTATTTTTTTTATCTATTGATACATTCGAAATATTTGCCAGTTCTCCAGGACCTCCTCCAATTCTTCCTATAGTACGTAAAAACTCGCCTTTTTTATTAATTACAAGCACCCTGTTATAATCACCTATAAAAAACAAACCACTTTCTTCATCATAATCATAAATTTGAAAAAATTTAATACCGTATTTATTCGGAAGTTTCAAAGGTATATATTCTATACTATCAACAAATGAACTTAAAGTAATTGTATTATCTACATTTTTAATTGCCTCTTGCAATGAAACTTTTACAGGATAACTAACGTTTCTGTTCAAAGAGTCAACCTTTACTTCTTCTTGAGGTGAGCTTGTTTTAGAAGTACAACCTATTAAAACAACTAATAAGATTATTACAGATTTCTTCATTTTGAATTATTATAAACAATTTAAATTCAAGCTAAAGCCAAAGCAAAAATATACATATTTTTACTTTGGCTTCAAATAAGGACTAATTCAGTTCATAGTAAGAAAAATCTTACTACTTTTAGAAGCAAATTACAAGGATAATACATTATAAAAACAATTTACTAATGTGTTGGCTTAGTAGCAGGAACACCATCACCACATGCTACATTCCCCCCACCAGATTCAGTATAACCATTTGACACATTAGCATTATAATTCTCGCCTATACTTGATCCTTGTGCGTCTACGTAATTACATCCGCATCCACATTTGTACCCACCTCGCAAAGCATTCATTTGCCTTTGCTCCAACTCCCCAGCATTTAGCTGATTCAATTTTAAACGACTCAGTGTTTTCATTTTACTTAAATCTATATGTTAAACAATTCAGAAAGAAGACCTTTTGAATAAGCCTAAAAAGCATCTCAAGTCAACATTACAATATTAACCATTCCCATCCAATCTATCAAACAAATTTCAGTTCAAGTTCCCGAACGCATGATTTATGGTGCTGAACGCATTCTTTATACCGCAGACAAAAAAACGCAGCTCGAACAGCCTTTTCTCGACGTACACTAACTTTATATTCCGAACCTTTTGTCGACAGTCAAAGCACGGCACGATTATAAAAATCCACTTTAGAATCTTTCCACAATGAGAAAAGATAATCAATCAGCAACTTTGCTTTTTCAAACGGCAAATTTTGCTCTTCTCTTTTATCATAGCTGCCATAGAACTCTCCATAACCACAATA
>JAETUM010000043.1 GCA_021768625.1 Candidatus Stoquefichus sp.
AAAAAACGAGATAGCAAGTAATTTTTATTTGGTTAGAATAAAGTTCTATCTCGCAGTCTCATTATACAATATATTTTAGAAAAAGAAAAGAGTATTGAACTTTGTCAACACTCTGAGATACTCTTTATGAGAGTATCTTAAACTGATTATCTTGATAATCAACTTCAATATGTTGTCCTTTTTGTATTGTTCCTTTAATAACTTCTTTAGCAATCAATGTTTCTATATGACTTTGAATAAATCTCTTTAAAGGTCTTGCTCCAAATGTTGGATCAAATCCTTCTCTAGCAATTTCTTCTTTTGCTCTTTGATTAACACTAATAGAAATCTTTTGTTCTTGTAATCTTTGAGATAGTTGTGATATAAATTTATCAATAATTTGATAAACAACTTGATTATCTAATGAATTAAACATGACTGTTTCATCAATACGATTTAAGAATTCAGGTTTAAAATGTTGCTTTAACTCTGCTTCTACCATTTTTCTTGTTTCTTCATTATTACCCTGTAATAAATATTGAGATCCTATATTAGATGTCATAATAATAATTGTATTCTTAAAGCTAACAACATTTCCCTTAGAATCAGTAATACGTCCATCATCTAATACTTGTAATAAAATATTGAAAACTTCAGGATGAGCCTTTTCTATTTCATCTAATAAAACAATACTGTATGGTGCTCTTCTTACAGCCTCACTTAATTGTCCACCTTCTTCATATCCAACATATCCTGGAGGTGCTCCTAGTAAACGTGACACACTGAATTTTTCCATGTATTCACTCATATCAATACGAACAATATTCTTTTCACTATCGAATAATTGTTCAGCAAGACTTTTAGCGACTTCTGTTTTT
Source organism: Candidatus Stoquefichus sp. (assembly GCA_021768625.1). Lineage (GTDB taxonomy): Bacteria > Bacillota_I > Bacilli_A > Erysipelotrichales > Coprobacillaceae > MGBC163490. The sequence continues at coordinate 858 of JAETUM010000043.1, forward strand.
CCAACTCCTGTTGGTCCTAAGAATAAGAATGAACCAATTGGTCTATTTTCATCATTAATTCCAGCACGTGATCTTAAAATAGCATCACTGACTTTTTCTATTGCTTCATTTTGACCAATAACTCTTTGTCTTAAAATTTCATCTAAATGTAAGAGTTTTTCTCTTTCAGATTCCATTAATTTATTCATTGGAATACCTGTCCATCTTGCGATAACTTCACTTACTGTATCCACTGTAACTTTTTCTTGAAGCAAAGCATCTTCTGATTCTTTTGATTGAAATGCTGTGATTTCTTTATTAATTTTTGGTAATGTCTCATACTTGATTTTAGAAGCTTCTTCAAGATTACCTTCTGTTTCATACTTATCTTTCAATGCTTCTAATTTTACTTTTTGATCTTTTAATTCTTTAATATGATCTAAAGCTTTCTTTTCTTCTTTCCATTGATCACTTAATCCTGTCATTTTTTCATCTAAAGAAGCAATACGACCTTTAATCTCCTCTAAACGTTTTTCATTATCTTCACTTTGATCTTCTTTTTCAATAGAAATACGTTCCATTTCCAAACGATTTTTCTCTCTTGTAATAACATCTAATTCTTCAGGTAATGAATCAATCTCCATACGAACAGAAGCACATGCTTCATCTATAAGATCAATCGCTTTATCAGGTAAAAAACGATCGGTAATATAACGTTGAGACATATGAACTGCTCCTACAATAGCTGTATCTGTAATTTGTACACCATGATGTGATTCAAAACTATCTTTTAATCCACGTAATATTGCTATTGTATCATCTGTATCTGGTTCATTCACTTGAACTTTTTGAAAACGTCTTTCTAAAGCTGCATCCTTTTCAATATACATACGATATTCATCTAATGTTGTCGCACCAATACAATGAAGTTCTCCTCTTGCTAGCATTGGTTTTAGTAAGTTAGCCGCATCCATTGCCCCATCAGTTTTTCCAGCTCCAACCAATTGATGAATTTCATCAATAAACAAAATAATATTTCCTTCAGATTTTTTTATCTCATTTAAAACAGCTTTCAATCTTTCTTCAAATTCACCACGATACTTAGCTCCTGCCACTAAAGCTCCTAAATCAAGCTCATATAATGTTTTGTTTTTTAAACTAACAGGAACATCATTTTTGAAAATACGCCATGCCAACCCTTCTACAATAGCTGTTTTTCCAACTCCAGGTTCTCCTATTAAGATAGGATTATTCTTTGTTTTACGTGATAAAATTTGCACAACACGTCTAATTTCTTCATCACGACCAATGACAGGATCTAATTTACCATCTTTCACATCTTGTATTAAATCACGTCCATATTTTGTTAAAACTTCATATTGATTTTCTGGATTAGGATTATCTACCATATTTCCACCTCGCATTTCTTTAATAATATTTTCTAATTGTTTTTTATTCAAATGAAATCTTTGAATAAATTCTTTTACAAATGTTATATCAACATCAAATAATGCCATCAAAAAATGTTCAACACTTAAATAATCATCTTTATATTGATTCATTATATTTTGTGCTTTCATCAATAATTGATTCAAATCATATGATATTCTTACTTGACTTTCATCTACTTGACTTAATGTTGGCTTTTGTTTTCTTTTTTCCTCTAAGTAAGCCACCATTTCTCTAATCTGAACATCTGCTTTTAACAATGCTCGATACATAATTCCTTGAGAGTCCTCAAGTAAAGCGAGTAACACGTCTTCTACATCAACAACTTGTCTATTCATTGAGATAACACTTTGAAACGCCTTTTGAATAGCTTCTTGTATTGCTGTTGTCCATTTTTCTATATTCATACTTATCACTCCTTTAGCACTCTATTCACCTAAGTGCTAACTATAGTATACCACACTTTTTAGCACTGTCAATACTTAAGTGCTAAAAATATAAAAAGGTAATCTGTGATTACCTCTTAAATAGATTGAATAAATAATAATGATTGTGTTGTTTCTATAATAGCTCTATCTTCATTCATTTGATTAGATACACATAAAGGATTATCTCTTTTCAAAGTATATTGTTCTAATGGATAATGACATTCTTTTAAAGAAATAACACTTTCATCAAAAGCAAAAACCGAAAAATAATGATATCCTTCCTTAGCAATATGATGTTGTCCCGCTTGTAAAACCTGAATTTTATTCCATTGATCATATATAACAATATGTTTATCTTGATATTGTTCTAATAAACACATAACAGCTATAAAATGATCCATACGCCCTTGGGTAACACCATATATATCAACTTCATCATAGCCTTTAGAAAATACATATTGAAGAGCTAACGCTGTATCAGTATCATCTTTAATAGAAGAATATCTTTGTATTTTTAAATCATCTAGTAATTCTTCTTGTGACAATGAATCCATATCTCCAATTGCTAGTATAGGATGAATATCTTGTTGTAATAAAAATTCCACACCTTTGTCTACACCAATATACTCAATATTTTTATCTTTAACCTCTCCAGCATATCGACCACAATATAAACCTATTTTCATTTTAAAGAGTCAATCGCTTTCTTACGATCTTCAGCATGGAAAATATAACTTCCTGCCACCAAAACATCAACACCAGCATCTCGACATAGTAAACCTGTTTGAGCGTTAATACCACCATCAACTTCGATTAAAAAATCATATTTTTCTTTCAATTGAGAAAGTTGTTGAATTTTATCAACTGCCTCTTTTTGAAAAGGTTGTCCACCAAATCCTGGTTCAACACTCATAACCAATACAAGATCTACATCTTCTAAATATTTTTCTATATCTTGTACTGATGTTTGTGGTTTTATACTTATACCTACATCTATACCTTGACTATGAACTATCTGAATTAATTCTCTTATTTGTTCTTCACTTTCCATAGCTTCAACATGAAAAGTAATTGATGAAGCATGAGCTTTTATAAATTGTTCAACATATTGAATAGGATGACTTATCATTAAATGAACATCTAAATACAAATCAGTCACTTGAGAAATATCGTTGAGGATACTATACCCAAATGAAATATTAGGAACAAAATGTCCATCCATAACATCATAATGAATCCAATCTGCCCCTGATTCTTTTATAGAATCTAAATCCTTTTTTAATTCAGCAAAATTAGCTGATAATACTGATGGTGCTACTTTAACCATATTTTCTCTCCTTCTGTTCTTTAACTTCCTTTAAAAACATCAAATAATGCTCATATCTTTCCTTTGAAATCATACCATCCTCTACAGCCTGTTTAACTGCACAAGACGGTTCACTATCATGCAAACATCCTCTAAACTTACATAAAGATGATAAATCTTTAAAATCATGATAAGCTTGGGATAATTCTACTGGATCTATTAATAATTCTAATGATGAAAAACCAGGTGTATCTGCAACATATCCACCATACATTTTGATTAATTCTACATGTCTCGTTGTATGTTTACCTCTTCCTAACGCTTTAGAAATTTGATTCGTATGAATATTTAAATGAATATCTAAAGCATTCAGTAAACTTGATTTTCCTACACCACTTTGCCCAGTAATCACTGTTATTTTATTTTCAAAAACTTGTTGAATATCATCTATTCCCTGTTTCTCTTTTGAACTAAAATAATAAACTTGATATCCAGCTTGAGTATATGGTTCCATTATCTTTTGTATTTCCTCAAGATGAACAAGATCTATTTTAGAAATACAAATAATTGGTTGTATTTTTAAATGCTCAATAAGAATTAAAAAGCGATCTAACAGCAATGTATTCATATCTGGTTCTTTAGCTGAAAAAACAAGTAATGCTTGATCTATATTACATATAGGAGGTCTAACCAACTCATTTTTTCTCTCTAATAACTTTAATATATAACCTTCATTTCCATTTTCTATAGAAAACTCACAATAATCACCAACCAATGGTTTTTGATCATTCTTTCTGAATTTTCCACGTGCTTTACATTGAAAAATCTTATTTTGACTTTCTACATAATAAAATCCTGATAATGCTTTTACAATTTGTCCTTTTTGCATTCATTTACCTCTTTTTTAATTATTAGAATCCCCATTTTGATCACCATTATTTTGTGGTGTATCATTATTTGTAGGATCATTTGGTGTTGTTGGTTCTGGTTCTTGTGGAATTTCTGGAATATGATCATAATATCCTAACACAATTGTTGTCCCTTTTTTTGTTATAACCTTTTTATATGGTATTGATTGTGTAATGACAACATTAATTTCCATTGTTCTAATTTTTTCAGCAGTTGTTGGAGGTGTTAATTTCTTTAATTCCACTTTAAATCCTAAATCCTCTAAATCACTTTTTGCTTGATCTATTGACAATTTTAAAAGATTAGGAACCTCTTGCGAATACCCCTTAGAAACAGTCAGTGTAATCACTGTTGTTTTTATTTCATTAGGGTCGATTTTCTCGCCTGATAAAAGAGACTGTTCTAATATAACTCCCTTATCTTCATCACTCACTTCTTCTACTTTTTTAATATTTTTAGATTCAAAACCTAATTCAATTAATTGCTTTTCTATTTCACTATATTTTTCACCAACATAATCACTTAAAACAATATATTTACCTGAAGAAATTGTTAAAGTCACTTCTGTTCCTTTTTTAACAGCAGTATCCTTAGTAGGATCAGAACTGATAACCTTACCCGCATCATATTCATCACTAACCTCTTCTTTAAACTCAGTATTGACTTTTAATCCCTGAGACTCTAGAAAAACGATTGCTTGTTGTTTTTCCATACCAACAACATCTGGCATTCTAAAATTATCAACAGGTCTTAAAAAAATAAAATATATAGCAGCAAACAATACAAGACATCCTGCAACAACTCCACCAATAATTCCTATTCTTTTTTTATTAATGGATTTCTTTTCTTCAACTGGCTCTTCTTCCACTGTAATAACAGGTTCCTTTTTAGTGAAGAAATCCTTATCATTAGCAACTATTGTTGTTGCTTCTTCATTCTCTTGATAATTAAAAGTTAATTTTTCTTCGTTATCTTTTGTAAGACACACTAATAAATCTTCATACATATCGCTTGCACTTTGATAACGATCTTTAATATTTTTAGCAGTCGCTTTAATAATAATATTTTCAACAGATTGTGGAATAGATGGATTAAACTGACGTACAGATGGAATTTCATCACGCATATGCTTTAGTGCAATATTCACTGGAGACTCTCCATTAAAAGGAACATCTCCTCTTAATAATTCATAAAAAACAATTCCTAAAGCATAAATATCACTTTGTGCTGTTGCCTTTTCACCACGAGCAACCTCTGGAGCCAAATAATGAAGTGATCCCATAATTGTATCTGTTTGTGTCACTTGTGATAATGATTGAATAGAAGCAATACCAAAGTCTCCTATTTTCACAACGCCACTATCAGTTACCATAATATTTTGTGGTTTTAAATCTCTATGCACAATTCCCATAGAATGAGCCTTCGCGGTCGCACTAGCAACCTGTTTCATTATATCAATAGCCTCAACATAATGAAGAGCCCCTCGTTTATAAATCAATTCTTTTAAGGTTTGTCCTGGAACATATTCCATAACAATATAATAATCGTCGCCTTCTTCTCCAACATCATAAATCTCTACAATATTTTTATGAGTTAATGCAGCAGCAGCACTCGCTTCTCTATGAAAACGTGTTACATAAACAGGATCTCCTGTTAGTGATGAACGCATAATCTTAACAGCGACTGTTCTTTGTAATATTTTATCATAAGCAAGATAAACATCAGCCATCCCACCTTGACCTATTGATTCCTTTAATATATAACGTCCAGCAATAATCTTATTCATCTGACTCATTGTTGACAACTCCTTTATCCCTCATTAATATTATTCCTATATTATCTCTACCACCAAAAATATTAGCCATTTCTATAAGATGAGAAACCTTATTATCTAAAGTTTCATGTTCACTCAAAATTTCAACAATTTGTTCATCAAATAGTGAATTATACAAACCATCTGAGCATAATAACAATATTCCTGTTTCTATTTCTTGTTTATAAAAAGATATTTTTAAAACATCACTAACTCCTACTGCTTGTAATAATATATTTTTTTGTGGGTGAAATTGTGCTTCATCTGGTGAAATAGAACCAGATTCAACCAAAGCATTGACAAGTGTATCATCAGTTGTCAATTGCTTCAATTGATAATTATCAAAATAATATGCACGTGAATCACCAACATGCGAAATATATATATATCCATCCTTTAATAAGGCTAAAACAACTGTTGTTCCCATACCTTCAAGATGCTTATCTAAGCGACTTTTCTCTTGGATCAAGTGATTGGCATGATAAATTGCTTCACTCATCCACGTTTGGACTTCTTCTTCATTTTGAAATCCATCATGAACTTCATAATATTGGATAATATCTTGACAAGCTAATGACGAAGCAACCTCACCTGCATTATGACCACCCATACCATCACATAAAACAGCCAAACATTCCTGTTCACTTTTTTTATGATAAAGAACGTAATCTTGATTCACATCTCTTACATTTCCAATATCAGTCTGTGCAATTATTTCCATCTTTGTGATTCACCTACTTTCTTAGCACGTAATTGTCCACATGCTCCATCTATATCTCTACCATGTTCTTTTCTTTGAGTAACGTTAATTTTTAATCGTAATAACTCATTTTTAAATGCTTCTACATCTTGTGGTAATGATTGTTGATATCCATGTTCATCAACTGCATTGTAAGGAATAAGATTAACATATGCATTTAATCCTCTTATATAATGAGCTAATTGTCTAGCATGAACAATTTGATCATTAACACCTCTTAATAATATATATTCTAAAGTAACACGTCGATTTGTTTTCTCAATATAATATTCTATTGTTTCTCTTAGTTGATCCATAGGATATGCCTTATTAATAGGCATCAGTTGATCTCTTATTTCATCATTAGGAGCATGCAAAGAAATCGCTAAATTAGCCTGTATACCAACATGAGCATACATTTCAATCTTATCACAAAGACCACATGTGGATATTGTCAAATGACGTGCACCTATAGCTAAACCTTTAGGATGATTAATAATATGAATAAAATCCATCACATGATCATAATTATCAAATGGTTCACCTGTTCCCATCACAACAACATGAGATACCCTCTCTTGAGTATCATTCATCACAGATAACACTTGATTAACCATTTCTCCAGCTGTTAAATTTCTTTGTTTCTTTAATAAACCACTGGCACAAAAACGACATCCCATATTACATCCTAATTGACTTGTCACACAAAGACTTTTTCCATAGTCATGTATCATTAAAACAGATTCAATCAATCCCCCATCTTCTAATTCAAATAAATATTTGATTGTTCCATCTTTAGAAACCTGTTTTTCTTTAATTTTTAATAAATCAATAGAATAAGTCTGAGATAATTTTTCTCTTAAAGAAAGAGAAATATTATTCATTAGATCAAATTGATAAACATGTTGACGATAAATCCATTCAAACACTTGTGTTGCTCTAAACTTCTTTTCACCTAATGCTATAAATTCATCAATCAATTGTTCTTGTGTAAAATCATAAATCGACTTCATTAGAAAACTCCTTTTTTAGTAAACACATATAAAATCCATCACTATGATATTCATATGGAAGAATTGTTTGTTGTTGAACCATAACCATATCTGAATGTCTTTTCATAAATGCTTCTATTTGCTTTTCATTCTCTTTTTTATTTATAGTACAAGTACTATATACCATATTACCACCATTTTTTAATAAAACATATGCATTTTCTAATAATTTTTCTTGAATCTTTATAATTTCGTCCATTATATGAGAATCATGATATTTTATTTCTGGTTTTCTTGCAAGGACACCCAATCCACTACAGGGTGCATCTAATAGAATTTTATCAAATGTATTGGCTGGATATAAATCAACCAAACAAGTTGAATCATGAGCATGTGTTTCTACAATATCTACACCTAATCTTGCCATTTGCTTTTCTACTAATTGAATTTTATGTTCATATAAGTCATAAGCGACAATTCGTCCTTGATTTTCCATCATAGCTGCTAAATGAGAAGTCTTACTCCCTGGAGCACAACACATATCTAAGACATAATCTTGAGATGTCGGATGAAGAAGCCTAGCAACAAGTTGACTTGATTCATCCTGAATCGTTATGAATCCTTTTTTAAATTCATCAGTATGAGCAATATTACCTCCAGTATAATACACACAATCTCCACTTAATTTTCCTTTTTGAAAAGATGTGTTTTTTAATAGATCTTCTCTTGTACACTTTAAAGTATTCACTCTTGCGCTCTTATATGGAATATCATTATGAGCATGACATATCATTTTTGTTTTTTCATATCCATATTGTTTATCAAACATTTTGACCATCCATAGAGGATGACTTGTTTCTATTGAAATTCTTTGTAAATCATCTAAATCATCTAAAGACACTTTATTTTGTAGTGCATTTTTTAATACAGCATTAATAAATTGAGATGTTTTTATCCCTTTTTTCTTTTTAGCTAAACGAACAGCTTCATTAACAATTGCATAATCAGGAATATGATTTAAAAAATAATGTTGATATAAACTCATTAATAACAACATCTTTTCAAATGTTTTGACTCTTCCTTTAATAAATGGTTTTAACATATATTCAAGATATATTTGATTTTGTACTGTTCCATAAACAAGTTGCGTAATTAAATTCTTACTTTCTCTTGTTAAAGAGAATCTTTCAAAGTATGTATTTAATGTTAAATTCAAATAACTTTTTTCTTGTTTATATTTTAATAATATGTCTAATGCTATTTGTCTATCCATAACTTTATATCTGTGAATATGGATTAAAATCACATACCACAGTTACCTTTCCTTTTTGTTTTTTATTATAATAATCATTAACAACCTCTAAGACTTGATATATCTCTTGACTATTAATAAATTTAATTAAAATACGCTCTCGATAAATATCCTGCATCTTATAAATAACGCTTTTAGCAGGTCCTAAAACTGCTCCTTGATGGATATGTGAAACAAGATATTTCTTAATATCTAATGCTGATTGATGAACCAACAATTCCTCTTTGGATTGTACTATAATACTTACCATATGGCAATAGGGTGGATATTGAGCTTTCTGACGATATATCATCTCTTGTTGATAAAATGATTGATAATCATGCTTTGCTGCCGATTCTATAGCATAATGGTCAGGATTATATGTTTGAATAATCACTGTCCCTTGTTTTTTTCCACGTCCACTACGTCCTGAAACTTGACATAGTAGTTGAAATGTTCTTTCACTTGCTCTAAAATCGGGAACGTTTAAGCTCATATCTGCATTTAAAACACCCACAAAAGTTACATCTTCAAAATCTAAACCTTTAGCTATCATTTGTGTTCCTAGCAAAATATTTGCTTCTTTTTTTCTGAATTTTTCTAAAAGTTTCATATGTCCATCTTTATTCTTAGTTGTATCTACATCATATCTTATTACAGATGCATGATGAAACATACGCTGAATATCTTCTTCTACTTTTTGTGTTCCCATTCCTACTGTTTTAAGATGCTTCCCACCACAATGTGGACATTGTTTCATCAATGGAATTTGATGCTCACAATAATGACATTTCAACATATTCTCATCTTTATGATAAGTTAAAGTCACATCACAATGTGGACATTTTATAACCTCTCCACAATCTTGACATCTGACATATGTTGCATACCCTCTTTTATTTAAAAGTAATAAAACTTGCTCACCTCTATCTATTGTTTCTTGAATTCTCTTTTTCATTTCATAGGAAAAAAGAGAATAATTATGATTTTTCATTTCATTAACCATATCAATAATTTGAACATGAGGTAAAGGCTTTTGATTAATTCTTTTATCTAAAACATATAAATCATATATTCCTTTCTGTGCTCGTGAATAGCTTTCTAATGAAGGTGTTGCACTTCCAAGAACCACTCTTGCATGATGTGTTTTTGCTCTCATTCTTGCAATTTGACTAGTTAAATAACGTGGTTTTGAGTCTTGTTTATAACTTGCATCATGTTCTTCATCTAAAATAATTAATCCAATATTTTCTAATGGAGCGAAGATAGCAGATCTTGCTCCAACAACAATTTTCACTTCTTGTCTTTTAATACGACGATATTCATCATACTTTTCACCCTGTGATAAACGTGAATGTAAAATAGCAACTTGATCATGAAAACGTTGTTTAAAGACTTCTACCATCATTGGTGTCAATGAAATTTCAGGAACTAACATCATAACTGTTCTTCCTTCTTTTAATATAACTGAAGCTAACGCAAGATAAACCTCTGTTTTCCCTGATCCTGTTACTCCATGAATTAAAGATACACGTTCTTTTTTCGATAAAATCCCATCAACAACTTTTTGTTGATCTATTGTTAAAGTGATAGTTTTTTGTTGATGATTATTCATAAAATGAGGTTGACGATATTGCTCTATCTTTTGATACTCTACAAAACCTTGTTCTAATAAACGATCAACAACTCCTTTGGTATAAGGAATATCCTTGATTTGTGATAATGGATGTTCTTTTAAATATTGTAAACATTCTTGTTGTTTTTTTGTTTGTGGTACCCCATCATTAAGAACATGGATTACCGTTTTCATTTTTATACCTACTGAATGATTTGTAGATGGCTTTAATTGTGTTGGTAACATGGCTTGTAGACAAGCAATACGTGGAGACATTGTCATTTTTGCAAGCTTTAATGCTAATTCTCTTAATTCTTGGTTTAGCAAAGGTTCTTCATCTATAACAGCTTGAATATATTGATAATGAAATCCTGCCTCTTTTTCTAACTGTTCTGGTGTCAGATTTGTTTCCTCTATTGCTTCAACATAGCCTATAATCTTTTGATAACCAAATGGAATCATAACACGTATACCGACTTGTAAAGCTTCATGATATAAATAATCAAAAGTTGTATCTAGCGAATGAACAGGATGCTCTATTAAAACCTTTATGATATACATGCAATCACCACCTAACTTTTTCTTATTCTAACATAAATCAATGAAAAATTATAGAAAAAGGACGTATTCACGTCCTAAACATTTTCTTTAATAATTTCAGCAATTCTATTCTTAGCCTTTATAACATCATCATTTTCTACAACATATTTATATTCATCTTTTGTTGCCAATTCTTTTCTTGCTTTATCTAAACGTTGTTTAACAACATCTTCTGTTTCTGTACGTCTTCCTCTTATACGACGTTCTAACTCTTCAAATGATGGTGGTACTAAAAATATAGTCAAAGCTTGAGGACATTTTTCCATAACTTGTAATGCCCCTTGAACTTCTATTTCTAATACAACATTTTTCCCTTCATCCAATAATTGTTCTACATAAAACTTTGGAGTTCCATAATAATTTCCAACAAATTGTGCATATTCTAATAGTTCACCTTTTTGAATTTTATCTTTGAAATCATCTTCTTCAACAAAGAAATAATCTTTCCCTTCTCTTTCATTAGGTCGAGGTTTTCTTGTTGTCATAGAAATTGAATACGCCAAATTTAAAGTCTCATCTTTAAACAACTCTTCTCTAACAGTTCCTTTTCCTACACCACTAGGTCCACTCAATATAATCAATAATCCCTTTTTCACATTTCCACCATCCTTTATGAAATATAATGTTACATGAACATAACTTTAATGTCAATTCTTTTTCAAATATGTTATACTATTTATCGGTGATAAAAATGGCGTATGATGGAATTATGATGTCTCGTGTTATAGAACAACTTTCAAATCAATTATTAAGAGGCAGGATCAATAAAATATATCAGATTTCTCAATATGAATTACTTATTCATATAAGAAGTCAATCTCAAAACAAAAAATTACTTATTTCCATACATCCTATGTATGCAAGAGTTCAATTAACAAATCTTTCTTATCCTACACCCCAAACTCCAAATGCTTTAACCATGTTACTTCGTAAGCATTTAGAGGGAGCTTATCTTGAATCTATTCAACAGATTCAATTAGATCGTATTATTGATATGACTTTTGTAGGAACAAATGAATTGAAAGATACTGTGCAATTTCATGTCTATATAGAAATTATGGGAAAGCATTCAAATGTAATTGTGACTTATGATAATCAAAAGATTATTGATTGCTTAAAAAGAATTTCTCCTGCAATGAATTCACAAAGAATTTTACAACCTGGAGCAACTTATCAATTTCCTCCAATGATTGATAAAATCAATCCTTTTAAAAGCGAATATCAGGAGAGTGACAATCTAACAAAGATATATCAAGGATTTTCTCCAGAATTATCAAGAGAGGTTCTTTATAGAATTGATAATGGTGAAAATTTTCATGATATTATGAATGAAATCAAACAAAGCTCATCATTATATTTACATAAATATAATGATAAAGAATATTTTCATATCATTGAATTAACACATCTTCATTGTCCTTATCAATTATATGAATTATTTGATGGATTAGATAAACATTTTGATTTAATTGATCAAAAAGATCGTATTAAGCAACAAACATCTGACTTAGGAAAGTTTATTCAAAATGAATATCATAAAAATATTTCAAAGTTAAATAAATTAGAAAAAACATTGTTTGATTCTCAAAATAGTGATGAGTATCGTATTAAAGGTGATTTATTGTTTGCTAATTTACATCTTATACAAAAAGGTCAAAAAGAAGTTATTGTAGATAATTATTATGATGGAACAAAAATAACTATTGAATTAGATGAAAGATATGATGGAAAGACAAATGCTAAAAGATATTATAATAAATATCAAAAAGCAAAGAATTCACTTCGTTATCTTCAAGAACAAATTTCTTTAACAAAAGATGAAATTGCTTATTTTGATTCTTTAATTACTTTAATGGATAATGCTTCATATTATGATGCATTAGAAATCAAAGAAGAATTAGAAAATCTAGGTTATCTCAAAAAGAAGAAAAACAAACAAATGACAAAAAAGAAAAATAAGTTTCATATAGAAACTTATTTAACAAAAGATAATATAACTATATATGTAGGTAAGAATAACCTGCAAAACGATTATCTTACCTTTAAATTGGCTTCACGCTTTGATACGTGGTTTCATGTCAAAGATATGCCAGGGAGTCATATAGTTGTGCATAGCGAGAATCTTGATGAATATACAATCAGATTAGCAAGTAAAATAGCAGCATATTTTTCTAAAGGTAAACACAGTTCTTCAGTTCCTGTTAACTACACACAAATTAGAAATCTGAAAAAGCCACATAATAGTAAACCTGGAAAGGTCATCTTAGATCATTATCAAACGATCTACATTGATCCAGATGACACTTTCTTTGATGAAATTAACAAGATTGATTAAATGGAACAGTCATAAATGTTTGTTCATATCTAGGATAAAAAACTGGATAATACATACAACGGTTAACACGTCTACATTCGATTGGGCAAATAACAGGTTGTGGAACTGGAGTGACTTGATTTGTCACACAAACACGTCTTGGTGCAACTAATGGTTGAGGTCTTGGACAACCATTAACACTGTCACAACCATTCATGTTATTGCAACTGTTCATGTTATTGCAACCGCAACCACATGTATTCATCATTGTATTTCCAGCATTTTGACATCCTGTTCCCATATTTGGACAACTTGATTGACAACCACAAGATTGATTAAACATAATATCCCTCCTTCACTTTATACTATGAAAAATCAAGTGAAGTGTATGGGCAATGAAAGGAGAATTTATGAAATTAATACCTTGGAATTGTTTTGATGAAATCGAAGCATACACAACAACAGCTTATGATAACGATAAAATATTAGATATGAGTTATAATGATAGTTTACCTTATGAAACTGTCCTTAAAAACAGACAAAATTTAGCAGCACAATTGAATACTGATTTCGACCATATGGTTGCTACATTTCAGCAACATACAACAAACTTTAAAGAAGTTTCCTTAAAAGATGGTGGAAAAGGTATGTATAGTCGTGATGATGCTTTTATTGGTTACGATGCGATGTACACCAAAGATAAAAAACTTTGGTTATGGACATTTCATGCTGATTGTTGTCCTGTATTATTATATTGTCGTGATCAAAAGATTGTTGCTGCTATTCATTCTGGTTGGAAAGGTACAGTTAATGAAATTGTTGGTAAAGTGACTAAGCATTTAATTGATTTTGAAAATTGCCAACCTGATGAAATCTATGCTTATATTGGTCCTTCTATTAACCAAGAGAATTTTGAAGCTAAAGATGATATTATTGATTTAGTTAAAAAAATGTCTTTTGATACATCTTCCTTTTATCAACAAAAAGAAGATAAGGCATATTTATTAGATAGTAAAGGGTTAATTCAACAACAGCTATTAAATCTTCATGTTCCACAAAGTCATATAACTATATCACCTTATTGTACAATAAAAGATGAAGACCTCTTTTTCTCATATCGAAGAAATAAAAGTCCTCATCGTAATATCACTCTTATTCGACTTAAGTAATCATTTATGATTACTTTTTAATTGATACATGATTTTTGGAATCATTTCAATAAGCTTAGAAGGAATAACAGTATATGCTTTCTTAGCAATCTCATCTCCTGCATATCCATGAATATAGACTGCTAACAAAGCAGCATTCAAAGGTGTATAATTTTGTCCTAAAAAACTTGTAATCATTCCTGCTAAAACATCACCCATTCCACCACTTGACATTGCTTTATTACCAGCCATAATACGATATGAATTTTCTCCATCAGTGACAATCGTATGAGGTCCCTTTAAAACAAGGACTACACCCCACTCCCTAGCAAATTCTCTTGCTACTGATAAGATATCATCACTATGAAAATCGCACAATCGTCTAAACTCTCCCATATGTGGAGTCAAAACAATTTTTCGTTTTGCCTTTTTTAATAAATTCAAATTTGATGAAAGGATTGTTAAAGCATCACCATCAATAACAAGTGGTTGATGTGATAATGAAAACACATCAATCACATATCGATAGGAATCTATTTCTAATCCTAATCCACTTCCAACAAGTAATGCATCATATTTCTCAATATCTTCTTTTCTTAAAATTGGTGGACGTAATACGGTGGTTGCTTCAGGACAATAAACAGTTAAAGATTGAATAACTTCTGAACAAGTTATTGTCGTTACAACACCACTGCCACTATAAACAGCACCCTTTGTACTTAACAATGAAGCTCCTTTATAATCTTCACATCCTGTAATCATTCCAATACGGCCATAATTTCCTTTGTGTCCATCATACAAACGTTCTTTAATCAGCCTAGAAACAAAATCAAAGTCAACCAATTCAAAAAGTCCAACTTCACAAGAAACATCTTGTATACCTAGTTTTTCAAGAATAACATTTCCTGTAAAAGAAACACTCTCTGGATTAAGAAAACCATCTTTTAAAGCACTAAGTGTTATTGTTTGTGTGGCACAGATAACACTTTGATAAGGTTTACCTGTATTACAGTTTAATCCTGTTGGAATATCTACTGCTATGACTTCTTTATCATATAAACAATTGATTTCTTCTATAACTGCTTGGTAAATACCTCTAGGAGAGCTATTTAAGCCAAATCCAAACATAGCATCTACAATAACATCTGCTTGGCTCATTTGTTTTTTCATATCTTCAATAGCTGTTTCATCTAATAAAATAACATGAATTGTTTCTTGGTAACATTGTTGAAGATAAAAATAATTTGCTTCTGATAAATGTTCATCTTGAAAAATATAAACATAAACCTCTTTTTGTTCATGAAATAATTTGATTGCTAAAGATAATCCATCAGCCCCATTATTTCCTGGTCCACAAAAAAGACATATGTTTTGATAAGAATGCATATGCTTCAATAAACAATCACTTGCCTTATCAACTAATTCTTCAATGCTGTAACCTAAATCTAATAAATATTGATCATACTTTTTCATCAATGTTTGACTACCTACATACATATAAACACCTCTTTTTCTTTGCTTTATTTCATAATATTATATTCAACTATCATTTAATTTCTTTTGTTTCTATTGCTCCTTTAATCCAAATGCAATCCACCTTCCATCTATATCTTCTATCACAAATTCTTTATTGTTATAATCAGTTTGTGTTAATGGAATAACAATTTTTACTCCTGCATTTTTTAACTTTTCTTGCAATTCATATTGATTTTTAACATAAACATAAGCATCATATCCATAACCATATAATACACGATTTGGTTTGATGTCTTCATTATTGGCTTGTGTTAAAATAATTTCAATATCATCCTTATACATACATATATGTGGCTGTTCACTTTGCAAATATTCTACTATATCAAATCCAAGCTTTAATCGATAATATTCTGCTGTTTCTCTTATATGATAACTTGGAAAAATACAACTCAATCCCATTAATTTCATATTATTTAACTCTCCTACTTCTTGTTATTCTTTAGTTATATAAATGAGATCACCTATATAATAAAGGTCCATACTACATGCAATAACATCTTCTTTATCTGGTAATGATAAATAACCACTATATTGCACTTGATTAAGTCCATATAATTCATCTACTATTTCAAAACTATATTGCTTAAATTCTCTTACAAATTCTTTAATATCAAGCTTTTTTCCATTAAAACGACCATAATAACCATTACGACTCAATAAATGAACAGAACAAAAATCATAGTCTACATTTTTAATTATGATTGTTCCTTCAAATTGAGCATATGGTTCTTCCATTTTTATATAACCATTTTCAAAAATAAAAATGATATCATCTTCATTTATTTGAATTTCATTCACTCTCATATCATATAATGAATATGGTAAATGATTATTCTTCTCTAATATTGTTTCTTTCATAAAATCTATCTCTTTCTTAATTAAAATTTATACTTTCATTAATTCTAATGTTTCTTCAAAAGAAATACATTGTGCATACCTTTGATTCCATATAAAATCATTATAATATTTATAAGTTGTTTCAGCAGACATATAATCATTATCAAATGTACTATTTGTATTAGCAGGAACTATCATTTTGAAACCATGTTCAAATCCACATTGAATAGTTGCATCAATACAATATTCTGTTTGTAATCCCACAACGATAATAGTATCTTCTTTTTTCTCTCTTAAATATTCTAATAATCCTGTTCCATGAAAAGGACTATTTACATTTTTATCAAAAATAAGTTCACCACTATTTGGTTTAAAACCATCATATATCTCAAAACCTTCTTTTCCTTTGGTTAATTGAGTTTCTTTTCCATCATCATGTCTTACATATATCACTTCAATATGATTAATGCGAGCCTCTTTGATTAATTCTTTAATATGATTTTCAAAAAGTTCAAATTGGTATAAATGATTGTTTGTTATAAAAGTTTGAGTATCAACGACTAAAAGTACCATATTATTATCTCCATAATTCACTTATATTACTGATTGCCTATTATAATTTGTTATATCAGTCCTAAGTTTTTCATATAATTCTTTAACAGTTATTTCTTTGTTCTTTAATGCAATTAATTCTGCATTTGTTACTCCTATAAATTCAACAAAATCAACTTTCCCATTTGGAGTATTGATTGATTTCATGTCAGTATCTGGAATTGTTATAAAACCTGTAATATTAGATTTCATTTTTGAATCAATACCTTGTGTTTGACCAGTATATAAATATTCATAACTATTAAATATTTCTCCTTGTGTAAAGGTGATTCTTGCTATTGACTGTAATATTCCACATATACATTTTATTTCTAATTCTTCATCATCATACTTATCTTTTTTTAATTTAAAAGTAAACTCCATACCATAACCACTTATATCTTGATTATCGGTTTCTTTTTCATATAATTCTGATAATCCATAAGTTACAAAATGCCAATAATCACCACCATCATAAATACTTATACCATCAAGTGGATCATTACCTCCTAATGCCCAGCTTATAAGAGTACCATAATGTTTAGGTTCTTTTTGATGTGGATATACCCTTTCACACTCACTTGTAATAGCATCCCAACCTTGTCCACTTATTTCTTCGCTTTGATAATTTTCCTTCTTAGTACTTTTCTTAAATTTATCCAATAGTCCCATCATTCATCTTCCTTTCAAGTTTTGATTCATTTTTCTATTTTGTTCATAAAAACTCTTCACTACAACAAACAACCCATTAAAATACATGGAAATGTTTTCCTATAAAATCACTAACTTTTTTTATCTTTTCTTCAAATTATAATTTTGCAGTTAGATATTATATTCAAATCCTACTTTTAAATATTCTTTTTTATCTATTTTTATTGTTCGTTGCTTAATAATTTCTCCACCCATTTTACTATAAAACTTTTTGGATGGCTCATTATCTTTTAAATACCACAATATCATTTTTGTTTTATTTTTGCTTTTAAACTCATGTATAACAAATTGAAATAGTTTTGTGCCTATACCATTGTACTTTAAATCTGGCTTAACATATAGTGCTAATAATTCACAATCTATATTTGATATATCTTGTGTAAATGTATTACTATCAATATATCTACAGAATCCAACGACTTGATTATTTAATTCTGCAACTATAAAACCATTTTCTTTATAGTCATTTTTTCTTTTTTCAATTCTTTCATTTCGATTCATTGAATTGAGAACATTATCATCAACTATTCCGTTATATGCTGATTTCCAACCATCTATTTGAATATCTACAACACTTGGAATATCTTTTTCTTCAATATTTCTAATTATAATATCTTTCATAACCCACCTTTTGCTAATTCTGTTAATTTTTTTAACTGCCAAATTCTTTCCTTTTGTATTTCTTTCATGTCATTATTATATAAATTATTTATAACTTTTATTGAATAATCACTAGCTACCATAGAGTGTTCTCTCATGTGCCCACTTGCTATTGCCTGCCCTATGACACGAACTATATTTTTATTTAATTCATTTTTTTGTTGTCTTGCCACTTTATGAATTTTAAATCCTATTTGTCTAACATCATACACTCTTGCTTTTCCATTCTGCCATAACTCATTTATATTAAAGCCTTCTTTAATTTCAGGATATTGACTCATATCAAAATTTGTTATTTCTATTATATGTTTTGCCATTTCCAAAGACCGCTTTGCTAATATTATTTGTTCTTGTTTTTCGTATAATTGGTCTATTTCATTTCTCAATTTATCATCATCAATAATTTTTATTTTTCTAACTGTCATTAGTTATCTCCCTAACAAATTGTCATTTGAATGATAGTTCTATTAAACTCTTTTCAAAATCTTTTACATAGTATTTGATATTCTTTGTACCTTTTAAAATAATTGTATGTCCTTCTTCTTCAAGTAACTTTTTTTGTAATCCTATTGCTTCTGGATATTTCACATTTAACTCTCCATCTGATTTTAATGTTCTCCAATATGGCGTAATATCTTCATTTCTTTGATAACTTGCCCAAGCAACTATATTTACAAATATTCCTGCTATCATAGGATCAGTAAAGTCTGCATTATTTCTCTTTGCTAGATAATCTCTCATTTGACTAACAGTTATAAGTTTTCCTTTTGGTACTTTTTTCATTAACTCATCATAATAAATTGGTGGCGCAAAAAACATTTGAGTTCCACCATATTTTTTAATCATTTTTTCATCCTAAACAACTTGTATTTTAGGCATATCTTTATTATTTTTCATCATAGCATTAAAGTCTTTTTTATTTTCATTAGCCATATTACTCCAATCCTTCCACCAATTAATATTTTTTTGTTATATCTTATCTTTCTAAAGTATATCTTTTAAAATCAACATACTATCTAATGTATTTTTTATACTCAAACTATTAAGCTTATTTTTAGTTTCAAGGGTACACTTTGATATATCAACTCTATTTTGATATGTTGCGAGTACAGAATTCTATTAATTCATCAAAAACAAATTATATAGTTTATCCAATTTTCTTGCTTGATAGATTATTTTCTAAATTCATTTTATTTATTTCCAAGTTAAGTGTACTACCTTAATCAATTTTTTCTACCAATTATATTTTACAGTTATGCTAGTTACTATTCCAATATACCACTAACTTGTAAGTTATCGCTTTGTGTATATTCCCATTATTAAACCATTTTCTTCTTTTATATCTTTCAATTCTAGTTTAATATTTTTATTATTTTCTTCAAAAAGTCTAATTCCATTTCCTAGAATTACTGGAACTGTTGTAATTTGGTATTCATCAATTAAATTTTCTTTGACACATTGATTTGCCAAATTTGCCCCTCCACATATCCATATATTTTTTCCATTTTCTTGTTGTAACTTATTTATGAGATTTTTTATCTCTATACTCATATATTTTATATTTGGAGTATCTTCAATTTTTTCTCTAGTTAAAACATAACTTTGTAAATTTTCATATACCCACTTGTCTGGTGATAATTCATTTTTTATTTGCTTATATGTGGTTGCTCCTAAAATAACTGTATCTATATCTTTAATAAAGTTTTCATATCCATAATCACTAACATATTCTTCATCATTGCCCAAAATCCAATCTACACTTCTGTTATCATCTGCAATAAATCCATCTAAACTTTGTGAAATATATAAAATAACTTTGCGTTTCATATATTATATCTCCTTAACAATTGAAATTTATAAAAGTATATCTACCTTATAATCTTTATCTATCAAAATATAGTCGTTTGCATATTTTTTGCACATTTCTAAATTATATTTATTTTCTTTTACAAGTTCGTTTACATCTATATCTTCTTTATTTTTTCTGACTTCTATACTATTTTCATACATTTTAATATTTTCATAATTTTTATTTATATATTCTTCTGTCATAATTAAACAAATATATTTTATTTGCTTTAAATACTTTTCTTCAAAATCATTTTTCCAATGAAAAGGTATATAGCACCCTTCTATTATGATATTTTGATTATTTTCTATATTGGTTTTTATCATTTCTTTTACTATTCCCCATAAATAATCTGTCA
Organism: Candidatus Stoquefichus sp.; assembly: GCA_021768625.1. Lineage (GTDB taxonomy): Bacteria > Bacillota_I > Bacilli_A > Erysipelotrichales > Coprobacillaceae > MGBC163490. Next base: position 21,983 of record JAETUM010000043.1, read on the forward strand.
GTTTATCATCATCTTCTACTGTTAAATTAGTATTTTTACTTCTAATCAATCCCATTTTTAAATGGTCTATTGATAAATATGGGTATTTATATTTTTCTAATAATTTTTGTGCTAATAAAGTTTTTCCAGTATGTGAACTTCCTGTTATTAAAACAACCATTCTTTCCTCCAATTATAACAACAAATTCCTTTTCCAAATCATTGTGTATTCTATTTCATCTGTATTTTTATCTATATTTTCACTTATAATTATAAAATCATTCTTTTTATAAAAGTTAATAGCATTTATATTTTTCTTATATACATTTAAAGTCAGATTATTTCTGTTTTCTTTTACTTTATTCAATAAAGCTGTTCCTATACCACTGCATTGACTATTGGTATCAATAAAAATCCCCTCAATATAGTTTTTATCCAATCCTATAAATCCTACAATATTTCCTTGAAGTATATAAACATATACTTCTACATTAGGTAGAACTTCCCTTACATAATTATAATTATTTTTCCAATATTCTCTTGGTATAAATTTGTGAGCCTTTATATTCTCGTTCTTCCATATCTGCATTACATTGTTTATATCATTCTTTTCAAATTTTCTTATCATATATCTCACCTATTTATTGTCATTGATATCATTTCAAAATTTATCTTTCTAATCTCATATATAAAATTGGATATGTATTGCCTTGTTCATCAAACTCACTTCTTTTATATACCTTAAATCCCATATGCTCATAAAATTTCTTTGCATTAGGATTTTGTTCATTAACTACTAATTCTTTAACATTATAATTCTCTATACCATAGTTGATTAATTTTTTCCCTAAGCCTTTTCCTCTTTCATGATCTGTAATAAATAACATTTCCAATTTTTGATTTTCAATTCCCATAAATGCAATCTGTATATTATTATCATTTTCAATAACAATCAAATGTGATATTTCATTTAATGCTTGTGGCACATATTTTTTTATCTTTATAATTTCTTCATCTGATAAAAATAAGTGTGTTGCTTTGACTGAATTTTCCCATACTTCTAATGATTGATTTATTAGTGTTGATGTTCTATTGTTTACCTCAATTATTCGCATATTTATCTCCCTTATATATTGTGATTCTTTGTTATATCCCAAATTCCTTTGCGTATTCAACTGTACCCTCTATCTTTAGATTCGTATCATTTAGTTTAATAACCATAAAGTTCTCATTTTGTACTTCAAATGGTGCTTTTATTCTATATTGTATTGCTGGAATATAATTAAACTTTGAATAATAATTTTCACTACCTAGCACAACAGAATAATGATAACCTAATTTTTTTGCTATATCATGACCATTTTCTATCAGTTTTCTTCCTATTCCTTTTTTTGATATTGTGGTAATACCGCTAATGGTGCTAAAGCAAGTTCTTCATATTCTCCTATTTTCATTTTTGTAAACAATATATAACCAACTATTTGATTGTCTCCAACAGCTACCAATGATAAATCTGAAATAAAATTAGCACTTTTTCTTAATGCTACTACTAAATTGTGTTCATTTCCATCACTATGTTCTGCTGTTTCAAATGCTGTTTTTATGACATCATACACTTCATTATAATCGTTTTTAGTTTCCTTTCTTATTTCTAACATTATAATCTCCAATCTATTCAATCAATGACAATTTATTTATTACATAAGTCAAATACTTTTCTCATTGTATTAGCAGTTCTTATTGTAATTTTGTTACTTATATTTGTATTTGCTGTTTTACTCCACCAATTTGACTTTCTATAATTTTTTAGATCATAAGACCAAAATATAACATTGTTGTATTCTTCAACCTTTTCAATATTTTCTTTTGGCTTTCCGATCGCATTATATACTTCGTCATATTTGGTAGGTGGAATTATAAAAATGATATTATCATATATTTCTTTATTATCAGTTCCCCACCATTCTGGATTATTATTTAATATATCTTCTAATTCTAATGAAGTTATAACATAAACTGGTATTTCAAGATAAAAATTATCTTTTATCATTAAACAAATATCCTTTATTATAGTTTCCTTATCATCTATATTGCTTTGAAAAATAACATTGCTACTATTAAGATAAGTTATAACTTCTTTGTAACCTAAATTTTCCAACTCTATTCTCAACTCATCCATTGATATTTTATTTTTACCACTTATATTTATCCCTCTTAACAATGCAATATATTTCATAATATATCTCACTTTCAAATGACTATTTACTATTATAATATCATGTTTCTATCTTAAATAATATTCTAATTATATTTTATAATCAAAACTACCCTTCAAAAGGGTAGTTTGTTCTGAGGCTATAAGCCTCGCTTACTTGCTCGCGTCTCAAGGCGCTGCTTTCACTTCGCTCAAGCCTACCGCTCTTGACTCTCGCTGTCCCTCAAA
>JAETUM010000121.1 GCA_021768625.1 Candidatus Stoquefichus sp.
TTGTCATCTTAACTTAATGACATTGATCATTTGATAGTCTTTTACATTCCTCGATAAATATGAGGAGTATCCTCATCTACATCTTCTAGTTTTCTAATCGTTTTATCTGTTATTTCAATTCTTTTACGATATAATCCTATATTAATAACACGACTTCCTACAGCATAAATTAGTGCCATACTTGGAACAGCAATCAAAAGGCCGAAGAAACCAAATAAATTACCAAAAATAATTAATGATAATAAAACATATAATCCAGATATTCCTACAGCACCACCAACAACTCTAGGATAAATAAGGTTAGATTCAAATTGTTGAATAATAACAAAACATATTGCAAAGATAATAGCCTTCGCAGGATTAACTGCTAAAACAAGAATAAAACTAATACCGAATCCAACAAATCCTCCAAACATTGGTACAAGACTTGCTAGTGCAATAATAATTGCAAGCAATTCAGCAAATGGCATACCTGTTAATCGGAAACCACAATACATAAGTATTGCCAAGATGCAACATTCTAATAATTGTCCAGATACAAAACCATTAAAATAGTGATTTGCTTCTGCACCAATATCAAAGATTGTAACAGATCTTTTATATCCAAAAATAAAAGTTATAATCTTTTTTAATTGCTTAATATGAGTTTCTTTATTTGCTAGTAAATATAATGACATAATAAATGATGTAATACAGTTAATAAAAAATCCAAAAATACCAAATGATTGTGACAATAAATTAATTCCAGCATTTCCAAGTGAATTTCCATTATTAGATAAAAGACTAGCTAAATCTAAGTTATTCAGAACTTCCTGGATAGATTCATAATTAATTGCATAATTTACATGAAACTTTAATAAGGCATCATTAATCATAGTTACTAAACGATTCGAATAATTAAAGATATTACTAATAATAAGGGTAATACTTTCTCCTAACTTTGGAATAATAAATGAGAAAAACAGAATTAAAATAATAATTGCCAAAATAAGAGTCGTTGCAATAGAAAGACCTCTTAATAATCCTTTTTTCTTTATTTTTTTACTATATAGTTGCTCTATTTTTTTCATAGGAATGTTAAGAATAAATGCAATAACAATAGCTATGTAGAAAGGTGTAGCTAAAGATAAAATGTATGCTACAGTAGAAAGAACAGTTCTATAGTTAAATAATATAAATGCTAAAACAATAGCATAAGTAATATAAAGCATAGTTTTATTGTTTTTGACGATTTGTGTTTTATCAATCATTAAACCACCTCTTTTATTTAATAATCATACCACAAATACATAAAGAAGTGTAGTCAAGCGAATATAAAAGAAATTTTATTTGACCAAATAAAAATATCGAATATAATATATAAAAAAGAGAGGAGAAAAATAATGAAAGCAATTGTTTTATTTAAAGATGGATTTGAAGAATTAGAGGCATTAAGTGTTGTAGATGTTTTAAGAAGAGCAAAAGTGACATGTGAAATGATTGGAATGGACTCTCTTGTAGTAACAAGTTCACATCAAATAAAAATACAAATGGATAAACTTTTTGATAAAGAAGCATACGAAGCTGATCTTGTTGTTTTACCAGGTGGACTTCCTGGAGCCACATCTCTTAGAGATGATCAAAGAGTTTGTGATTTATTAAAGGATTTTAATGAAAAAGGTAAGTGGATAGCAGCTATTTGTGCTGGACCAATTTCACTTGAAAAGTCTGGTGTTATTAAAGGTAAGAAATATACATGTTATCCTGGATTTGAAGATGAAATTGTTTCTGGTTTACATCAAGATACTCTTGTTTATGTTGATCAGAACATCATTACAGGAAGAGGTCCTGCAGCAGCATTAGAGTTTGCATATGTTATCTTAGAAAAGTTAGGCTTTGATTCTCAAGAAATAGCAAAAGGTATGCAATATCACTATTTAAAGGCTCAATAGAGTCTTTTATTTTAAAATGGATATTTGCTATTGGCGTATAAATGATAAAATGTTATAATATTTGTAGAAATATTTGTTTTATAAAAGAAATTTGTTGATTTGTAGCGAATATATGAGTAGGAGGTATTTTTCTATGAATATAAATCAACAAGTGAAACCT
>JAETUM010000044.1 GCA_021768625.1 Candidatus Stoquefichus sp.
AAACAAACAAAGTGGAAAGATATATCAGAGACATATGTCATCTTTATCACAGAGAATGATGTCTTATTGGGAGGATTACCCATGTATCATATAGAGAGAAGAATAGAAGAGAATGGGGAGAGATTTGAAGATGGGGCACATATCATATATGTGAATGGAAGAAATGAAGAAGATACAAGACTAGGAAGACTGATGCATGATATGAGATGTACAGAAGTGGAAGATATGTATTATGAAGAATTAAGAGAAGAAGCAAGATATTATAAAGAAGACAGAGGAGGAATAGAGAAGATGTGTAAGCTATTTGATGAAGTCAGAGAGATGGGAAAAGAGGAAGGAAAGCATGAAGGGATACTCTTAGGACAACAAATTGGAGAACAAAAAGGAATAGAGATGAATAGAATTGCATCAATACAAAGCTTAATGAAAAATCTTAATTTAAGTATAGAAGAGGCAATGGAGGCATTGAGTATACCAACTCACGAATATGAAAAATATATTCATTAATTTTAAAAAGTACCAATTCATATGATTAGAGTTGGTATTTTTTATATGAAATTTAAAAATGAAATTTCTTTAAGTTCATATTTATGTCATTATGTGATAATATGATAGTTGTAGGTGATAAAAGATGAATGAAATATTAAAAATGATAGAAAACTATAATCAAATAGCTCTTTATAGACATGTTAATCCGGATTTAGATGCATTCGGCTCTCAATTTGGTATGTATTGGACATTAAAAGAAATGTTTCCTCAAAAGAATATAATTTTACAAGGAAAAATGGACAGTGATTTATTACATTTATATCCAGAATATGAAGTCAATACTATAAATAAAGAACCAATTTTAGCAATTGTTTTAGATACAGCTAATAAAGAAAGAATAGATGGAGATATTTCAATTTGTGATAAAATTCTAAAAATAGATCATCATATTGTTATAGATTCATATGGTGATATAAATGTAGAAATAGAAAATGCTTCATCATGTAGTGAAATTGTTGCATTAATGTTTAAAGAGTTAGAATATAAATTACCTATAAAAGCAGCACAAGCTTTATACTTAGGAATTATAGGTGATAGTAATCGTTTTTTATATAGCTCAACTTCAGCAAAAACTTTTGAGGCTGCAAGCTATTTAATTGATACAGGAATTAATATTGAAAATTTATATCAATCACTTTATTTGAAGAAAAAAAGTGATTTAGAAATAACTAAGTTTATTTATAATCATTATCAAGAAGATGGTGGAGTTGCATGGTATTATTTAAGTAGTGAAAATCTTAAAGCATTAAATATTTCAAGGGAACAAGGTTCTAATTATGTCAATACACTTGCTAATATAGAAGAATATCCAGTTTGGATGGCTGTAACACAAAATGAAGTGGATCATAATTATCGTGTGAGTATAAGAAGTCGCTCTATAGCTATTAATGAAATAGCAAATTTATTTCATGGTGGAGGACATGCTTATGCAAGTGGGGCAACTTTACAATCATTAGATGAGTTAAATTTATTGATTGAAAAATTAAAGGAGAAAATTAATGAAAGAAATGTTTAAAAATATATTTGGAAAGTTTGATAATAGTCAATCTTATTTTGAAGGAAAAAAACCAAAGAAGAATGGAACAGTAAAAGCGTTGATCATCGTCTTTATTTTCTTTATTATTGCAGAATATTTTACTTTGACGCCAATTAATTTAAGATCACCAGATTTTATATTCTTTTTTTCTTTTTGTATAATTTTGTTTATTGGTTTGAGAAGTTTGTTTCAATTATCTTTTGATAAAGTCAATAAAATAGGATTAATAGTTGCTGCTTTACTTATTGTTTATGTATTTGTTGGGGAATTAATAAGTTCACCAATTTTTCATGCTTCTGCATATCAAAAACAATTAAATGTTGATAAAAAGGCTGACTTTTATAAGGATAATGAAAAAGTAAATTATCAATCGATACCTGTTGTTGATAAAGATAGTGCTGAGAGATTAGGGGATCGTAAAATGGGAGAAATTGTTGATTATGTTTCACAATTTGAAGTTGATGATCAATATGATCAAATCAATTATTCCAACAAACCTTATAGAGTAACAACTATTTCATATAGTGATTTGATTAAATGGTTTACCAATCACAGTCAAGGATTGCCAGCATATATTCGTGTAGATATGGTAACTCAAGAATCAGAAGTTGTTAGATTAAAAGAAGGAATGAAGTATTCTCATTCTGATTTATTTTTTAGAAATATTAATAGACATATCCGTATGAATTATCCAACAAAAATGTTTGAAGATCCATCTTTTGAAATAGATGAAGATGGACGACCATATTGGATAGCACCAGTATACCAATATCATATTGGTTTATTTGGTGGTAAAGATATAGTAGGAGCTATTTTAGTAGATGCAATCAATGGAGAAAGTCAGTATTATGATATTAAAGAAGTTCCAAGTTGGATTGATCGTGTTTATCCTTCAGATTTATTAATACGCCAATTAGAAAATTGGGGACAATATGGTAATGGTTATTTGAATACTCTTTTTTCTCAAAAAGGTGTTTTAAAACCAACAGATGGATATAATTATGTGGCATTAAATGATGATGTTTATATATATACTGGATTGACTTCTGTATCAAATGATGCATCAAATGTGGGATTTGCTTTAATTAATATGCGTACAAAAGAGTCCAAATATTATGCGATTAGTGGAGCTGAGGAATATTCTGCAATGTCATCAGCTGAAGGAAAGGTACAAAACTTAAAATATACAGCAACTTTTCCTATTCTCATTAATGCTGGTGGACAGCCAACATATTTTATGTCTTTAAAAGATAGCGCAGGATTAGTTAAAAAGTATGCATTTGTCAGTGTAGAAAATTATCAAATTGTTTCTGTTGGAGATAGTGTTGCTGAGGCAGAAAAGGCATATTATAAATTATTGAGTGATAATGGTAAAGTGAAAGTAGATATAGAGAATAAAAAGATAAGTGGAAAAATAACAGCTATTCAAGAAGCAGTTGTCAATGGGAATTCACATTATTATTTAAGAATAGAAGGATATAGTGATGTGTTTATTGCACCAATTTCATTAAGTGATCAATTACCATTAGCAAAAGTTGGAGATATTATAACAATAGAGTGTGTTGAAGATGAATCATCAAGTGAAACAATTTCATCAATTGTTTTTCAATGAAGATAGATAGGGGAGGAATAATATGAGTAATTTAGTAGAAAGATTAAAATTATATGAACCCATTTTTAATAAATGGAATGTGGATTTTGTTGCTATGTCATATGATGATATGGCTTGGGTATATTTGGTTAATGATCGTGGAATCGAAAAAGAATGTGCACTTATGAAAGTGAAAACAATTCAATGTCATGAAGATGAAGTTGAAAGAAAAGTTTATGATTTAATGATGAAATATGATATTGATAGATATCCTGATCTTACTCATTCACCATACTTACAGGAAGAACACTTTTATATTGAAGAAAATCAAAGTGTTGTTGGAGTTGATGTTTGTTTGTTATCAGCTTCTGATGAATTGGTAGAGGAAGAAACGCCAACATTTGAAGAAGATATTTTTCAATTAGCATTGATGTATATGAATGGAAAAAATCGTGTTCAAGATGAATATAGAGCATTTGAGTTATATGAAAAAGCAGCTTTAATGAATCATGTAAAGTCTATTTGTTCTTTGGGGTATATGTATGAAGTTGGACTAGGTGTAGCTATGGATAAGACACAGGGTGTAGCTTATTATAAAAAAGCTGCAGATCTAGGTGATGCTATTGCACAATGTAACTATGCATATTGTTGTTATGATGGGATTGGAACTGAAGAAAATTTACAAGAGGCTTTTCTTTATTTTGAAAAGGCAGCAAAGCAAGATTTACCACGTGCATATTTCTATTTAGGTGAATGTTATTGTTATGGTAGAGGTGTAGAAACGAATCGAGAAAAAGCTTTTGAATATTATCAAAAAGCAGCAGAAGTTGGATTTACACAGGCTTATTATAGTACAGGATATTGTTATGAAATGGGAATAGGTACAGCTCAAGATTATCAAGAAGCTGCACATTGGTATGAATTGGCGGCTGATAAAGGATTAGAAGTTGCTCAATTACAACTAGGTTATCTTTATGAAGTAGGAGAAGGTGTTGAACAAGATCCCAAAATGGCTGTTTATTGGTATCAACAAGCTTCTTCACGTAATTATCCTCCAGCACATTGTTATTTAGCTTATTGTTATGAAGTTGGTATTGGTGTAGATGTAGATATTAATAAAGCAAAAGAACTTTATTTAAGAAGTGCTGATATGGGTTATCCTAGAGCTATGATGGGGTATGGAAAACTTATTGAGAATGAGGATATGGACCTTGCTATGAAATATCTTAAGCAAAGTGCTGATATGGATTATGTTTATGCAATGTGTAAATATTCATATTATTTAGAAAATGGAATAGGGGTAGAAAGAGATTATCAAAAGGCTTTTGAATACTGTCAAAGAGCGGCTGATTATGAAGAACCTGGCGCATTATGTACATTAGGATATTATTATGAGAATGGAATAGGTTGTGAAGTTGATTATCAAAAAGCTTTTGAATTATATCAATCTGCAAGTGATCATGGTAATTTGCGTGGAACAACAAATTTAGGATATTGTTATGAAGCAGGTATTGGTGTAGATGTAGATACAAAAAAGGCTGTAGAAGTTTATGAACAAGCAGCTATGCAAAACTATGATGTTGCTCAATGTAATTTAGGATATTGTTATGAAGCAGGTATTGGTGTTGATGTTAATATTCCAAAGGCTGTCGAATATTATGAACTAGCAGCGAATCAGGGAAATTTACGTGCTTTATGTAATTTAGCTTATTTATATGAACAAGGTATTGTAGGAGAAGTAGATTATGATAAAGCTTTTGAATATTATCAAGAGGCAGCAAAAGCTCAATACCCAAGAGCATTATGTAGTTTAGGATTGTTTTATGAATTGGGTAATGGTGTTGAACAAGATGAGAAAAAGGCTGTGGAATTATACAAGCAAGCAGCAGATATGGGAGATGATGTTGCTCAATGTAATCTAGGATATTGCTATGAGATGGGAATTGGAACTGAAGAAAATATACAAGAAGCAGTTAAATACTATCAAATGGCTGTTCAACAAAATAATCCTCGAGCAATGTATAATTTAGGATTGTTCTATGAAATGGGAACAGCAGTAGAACAAGATGAAAAAATGGCTTTCCAATTATACGAACGTTCAGCGCAAATGAATTATGTTCCAGCAATTTGTAATTTAGCATGTTGTTATGAGGATGCTATTGGAGTAGAAGAAAATGTACAAAAGGCTTTTGAGTTATATTCAAAAGCAGCACAATATGAACATCCTAGAGGATTGTATAATGTAGGGCGTTTTTATGAATATGGTGTTGCTTGTGAAAGTAATTATCAAAAAGCTTTAGAATTTTATCAAAAGTCATCTCAATTAGGCTATATGGATGCATATATCGCATTAGGAAATCTATATGAATTTGGAAAAGGTGTAAAAGAGGACTATCAAAAAGCTTTAGAGTATTATATGATTGTTAAGAATAAAGATTATTCAAGAGGATATTTTGCAGTCGGATGCATGTATCGTGATGGGAAAGGTGTAGAGAAAAATACGCCTGAGGCTATTGAATGTTTTGAAAAAGCAGCAGATAAAGGGCATATTTCTGCAATGTATAACTTAGCTGTTTTATATGATTTTGAAGCAGAAAAAGAATACCAAGATATTGATAAAGCTATTTACTATTATCAAATGTCAGCAGATAGGGGACATTCAGGAGCGATGAATAATTTAGGCGTATGTTATAAAGAAGGAACAGGAGTACCAATTGATTTTGATAAAGCTTATGAATTGTTTGTGAAAGCTTCCAAAGGACATGATATTTATTCTTATATTAATTTAGCTCGAGCATATACTTATGGGCAAGGTACAGAAATTAATTTAGAAGTAGCCAAGGAATGGTGTCAAAAAGCAGTTGATAATCATGTTAATGGAGCAAGTGAACTTATGAAAGAAATTGATGGAAAGTTAGGAAAAAAGAAAAGAGGAAAATCTTTATTTAGACGAAAAAAATAGGATATAAAGGGATTCTTATTTCTGTATAGATATAGGAATTTCTTTTCTTTTATGTTATAATTACAAAATGAATTGAGGTGTATGAGAATGAAATCGAGAATTTTAGTTGTTGATGATGAAGAACATATTAGAGAGTTAATACGTTTTTACTTGGATAAAGAGGGATTTTCTGTTCTAGAGGCTGAAAATGGAGAGATAGCTTTAGATTTATTAGAAAATGAATATGTTGATTTAGCTATTGTAGATATTATGATGCCTGTTATGAATGGTTTTGATTTAGTGGAAGAAATGAAACAATTTAAAGATATTCCTGTGATTATGTTAACAGCTAAATCTCAATCTAGTGATAAATTAAGAGGATTTTCGTTAGGAATAGATGATTATGTCACAAAGCCTTTCGATCCTGATGAGTTACTAGCAAGAGTGAAAACAATTTTAAAACGTTATAGTATTAATAGTCAAAATATTATTAAGATTAAAGATGTTGTTTTTGATGGTGATAAATATGAAATTCGTTACCAGAATGAAATTATTCATTTACCTTTAAAACAATTTGAATTGGCATTTGAGTTGGCTAAAAATCCTAATCAAATTTTTACAAGAGAACAATTGATAGAAAAGATTTGGGGAATGGATTATGATGGATTTGATCGTACAGTTGATGTTCATATTAAGCGTATAAGAGAAAATTTAGGACATTTGCCAGGCTTTAAGGTTGTTACTGTTCGAGGACTTGGATATAAAATAGAGGTTGAAGCATGAAGTCCATTTATGGAAAACTGATTCTTGGTTTTTTGGTAAGTATGATTTTTAGTTTTTCTATTGCTGGTTATTTTTCTTTAAGAAAGAATTCTGACGAACTTGGAAGATTGGCTATAGAGGAACTAGAAATGTCTTCACAACATATTGCTGATTTATTGTCTTTGATAGATCATGATGATTTATCAAGAGTTTTAACTGGGTATTCAGATACTTCTGAAGTGAGTTTTTTTATAGAATGCAATGGTAATAAGAATATATATGGGAATGTTACTGGGAAAACATTAACATATAAACAATATGAATTATTAAGACAAAATGTTGGAAAGACTTTGATTTTTCAAGATTCTTCGATGAGAAAAATGGCAAAGTCTTATCAATTAGATGGTGATGTTTATATTATTTATGTTCAAAAAGATGTTGGAAAAAGAGAAATGATTTTTGTGGATTCCGCACTTATTGCACTTTTTTGTATGATTGTTGCAGGAAGTATAACTTTTCTTGTTATTGCAGATATTATTGTTAAACCTATATCACGTCTTAATAAAGCAACAAATGAGTTATCTAAAGGAAATTATCGAGTACGTGTTAATTATGCAGGTAATGATGAAATAGCTCGTTTAAATCGTAGTTTTAATTTGATGGCACAACAATTAGCTAAGCAAGAAGAAACAAGACAACAGTTTATTTCAGATGTGTCGCATGAGTTTCAAACTCCTTTAACAGCTATTCAAGGTTTTGCGACAATATTGAAGAATGAGCAGTTGCCTGATGAACAAAGAAAAAAATATGCAGATATTATTGTTTTCCATAGTAAACGTTTATCAACTTTATCAAAAAATATGCTTCAATTAACTGTCCTTGATGGAGAAGATGTTAAACTTGAATTAAGTCAATTTTCTTTAATAGAACAGTTAAGTAGAGTTATAGAAACACAAGATAATCTTGCTTTAACAAAAGATATTGAAATAGAATTTCATACACCTAAGAATGATGTGCTTATTGAAGCCGATGAAGCAAGATTAGAACAAGTATGGATTAATTTAGTGAATAATGCTATCAAATATACAAATGAACATGGTGTTGTTACAATTGAAGTAAAAAGAACACCTAAAGAAATAGAAGTAAGTATTCAAGATACTGGTGTAGGAATGAGTAAAGAAGCTATTTCTCATATTTTTGAAAGATTTTATCGACAAGATAAGTCAAGAAGTGTTGAAGGAAATGGATTAGGTTTATCTATTGTTAAAAGAATTGTTGATTTACATCATGGTATAATAGATGTTGTTTCAGTAGAAGATGGTGGAAGTCAGTTTACAGTTAAATTCCCTCAAGAGAGATCATTTCATCTTTCTGAGAAACTAAATCTTACAAAGAAAGATAAAGATAATCAATAAAAGAAAGGATTGAATCTATGTTTTTAAAAAGAATAGAACTTCATGGTTTTAAGTCATTTGCTGATAAATCTATTATTGAATTTCAATCTGGTATTACAGGTATTGTAGGACCTAATGGATGTGGAAAATCAAATATTAGTGATGCTGTTCGATGGGTTTTAGGAGAACAATCAGTAAAATCACTTCGTGGCTCTAGTATGTCTGATGTTATATTTAATGGAAGTGAAGATAGAAAACCACAAAATGTTGCAGAAGTCACATTAGTTTTTAATAATGAAGATCGTTTTATGAATTTTGATTATAATGAAGTAGAAATTACAAGACGACTTTATAGACAGAATAATGAGGCTGAATATTTAATTAATAAGGAACCATGTCGATTGAAAGATATTGTAGATTTGATTATGGATACAGGATTGGGAAGAGATTCTTTATCTATTATTTCACAAGGGAATATATCGAGTTTTGCTGATAGTAAGCCAGAAGATAGACGTGGTATGTTTGAAGAAGCTGCTGGTGTAGCTAAATATAAAAAGCGTAAGTTAGAATCTATTCGTAAATTAGAAAGAACAAAAGATAATTTGGATAGAGTAGAAGATATTTGTTTAGAGTTAGAGAAACAAATACAACCACTTAAAAGACAAAAAGAAAAAGCAGAAATTTATTTAGAGTTAAAAGAACAGTTGCAATCTATTGAAGTGAGTGTATTGGTTAAAGAAATAGAAAATTTATCTGAATCATTGAAAGAGTTAAATCAATCTTTAGACTTTTTGGATAAAGAAAAGGTTACTATTGAGGGACAGATTCTTTTAAATGAACAACAAAATGAAACATTAAAGAAAAAAATGTTTGATTTGGATCAAGAAGTTAATGGACTTCAAGGACAACTTTTGGTGGCTATGAATAATGTGAATGAATTAGAAACACAAAAAGTTGAAATTGATGCAAATCGTAAACATATTTTAGAAAATACCAACAAAGAGGATTTGCAAGCACGCATTACTCAAATGAAAGCTATTTTACAAGATGCTATTAATGAATATAATGATCGTGTCAATCGTTATAATGAAACTAAAAATGAAAAAATGGATTTAGAAGCATCTCAAGAAAGAAATAGAAATGCAATGCTTACTTTAAGACAAGAAATAGAAAACTTAAATTTACAATTACATAATAATCGTAATCGAAAAGAGCAATTAATAGACATAGTTGAAAATAAATCTCAATATAGTTATGGTGTACGCTCTGTAATGCAAGCAAAAGAATCGTTAAATGGTATTGTAGGTGTTTTGGGAGATTTGTTGGAAAGTGATCCAGAATATGAAACTGCTTTATCTATAGCGTTAGGAAATGCAGTGCAATTTATTGTTACAAAAACAGATGAAGATGCTAGAAATGCTATTCGTTTTTTAAAGGACAATAAATCAGGACGAGCAACATTCTTACCAGTGGAAACAATGCAACCACGTAGTGTAAGAGCAGAGCATGAGATTGTTTGTCAATCATTTGATGGTTATTTAGGAGTCATGAGTGACTTTGTTCGTTCACTAGCACCAATAGATTCAGTTATTTCCAATCAATTAGGAAATATTATTCTTGTCGATACTCTCGATCATGCTTCAGCATTATCAAGAGCACTCTATTCAAGATATAAGGTTGTTACATTGGATGGTGAAGTTATCAATGTTGGAGGATCATTAACTGGTGGTAGTTTTAAAAGACAAACATCAAGTTTTGCGAGTAAAAGAGAACTTGAAATGATTAAAGATATGATTGTTTCACAAGAAAAAGAAATGAATGAGAAAAAAGCGAAGTTAAATGATTTAGATAATTTGGCTAGAGAAATATCACATAATTTATTACAAAAGCAAATGTCATTTGCTAAGCTTGAACTTGTTGTTACAAATAAAAAGAGTGAATTACAGGTTGCAAAAAGTGAGTATGAATCTTTAACAAATCGTCGTATTGAACTTTCTGAAATTGAAAGTGGTGCACAAGAAAATCAGTTAATTAATGAATTAAATGAAGCAAAGAAAAAGCGTGATCGTTTAACAGAAAGTATCCAAGCAAAACGTGAATTACGTATGAGTTTTGTGAATGAAAATGATAAAATTGAAAATACTTTAAAGGAATCACGTGCCCATTTAAGACAAGTGCAATCTGATATGACTGAAAAACAAATTGTTAAGGCTAAACAAGAAACAGAATTATCTAATTATTTATTAAGATTAAATGATGAATATAAGATGACTTATGAATATGCCAAAGAAGAACTTGCAACTGAAGTTGAAATGGAAGAAGCCAAAGAAACTGTACGTGTTTTAAGACATAAGATTGATTCATTGGGAAATGTCAATCTTCAATCTATAGAAGATTATCAAGAGGTTTCTACGCGTTATGAAACATTAAATAACCAAAGGTTGGATTTAATTGCTGCTCAAGATAGTATTTTAAAAGCAATTGATGAAATGGATGATATTATGGTTACACGTTTTAGTGAGACTTTTGAGAAAATTAATAAGGAATTTAATGTTGTTTTTAGAAATTTATTTGGTGGAGGAAAAGCAGAATTAAAATATAGTGATCCAGATAATATTTTAGAAACAGGTATTGATATTGATGTTCAACCACCTGGAAAAGCAGTTCAAAATATTACGCTTTTCTCTGGGGGAGAAAAAGCTTTAATTGCTATATCATGTTTATTTGCTATTTTAAGGGTGCGCCCTGTACCAATGTGTATTTTAGACGAGGTGGAAGCGGCCTTGGATGTTGCGAATGTAGAAAGATTTGCAAAATATTTAAGAGAATTTTCTTCTCAAACACAATTTATTGTTGTGACACATAGAGAGGGAACTATGGAAGAATGTGACTTGCTTTATGGAGCAACAATGCAACAAAAAGGTGTAACAAAACTTGTCAGTGTTAAATTAAAAGACGCTATAGATTTAGCACAAACTGCGTAATGTGGAAATGAAGTTATAAAGGAGAGGATAAGATGGGATTCTTTAGTAAAATTAAAGAAACATTAGTAGGGAAATCTGCTAAGCAAAATGATAAATATGTTGCAGGTTTAGATAAATCAGGATCTTCTTTTTCTGATAAAATTAATTATTTAGCAGCACGTTATCGTGAAATTGATGATGACTATTTTGAAGAGTTAGAAAATATTTTGATAATGAGTGATGTTGGTGTTTCTATGGTTATGACAATTGTAGATGAAATCAAAAAAGAAGTTCGTTTACAAAATATTACTGATCCTCAAGCAATTAATGATATTATTGTAGATAAAATGTTTGTTATTTATGCAAATGATTCATTTATGACAACAAAGATTAATTATGATGAAGATGATTTAACTGTTATATTGATGGTTGGCGTGAATGGAGCAGGAAAGACAACAACAATTGCTAAATTAGCACACAAAATGTTAGATGAAGGAAAAAGTGTTATGGTTGCTGCTGGAGATACATTTAGAGCAGGAGCTATTGATCAATTAGCTGTATGGGCTGATCGTTTGGGGATTGAATGTATTAAAGGAAAAGAAGGTGGAGATCCTTCATCAGTCGTTTTTGATGCATTGAATCAAGCGAAAGAAAAGAATGTTGATGTATTGATTTGTGATACAGCAGGACGTTTGCAAAATAAAGTTAATTTAATGAATGAATTAGAAAAAATGAATCGTATTATTAAGCGTGTTGTTCCAGATGGACCACAAGAGACATTATTAGTTATTGATGCAACAACAGGTCAAAATGGGGTTTCTCAAGCTGTGGAGTTTTCAAAGATAACTGATATTACTGGTATTGTTCTTACAAAAATGGATGGAACTGCTAAAGGTGGCATTGTTTTATCTATTAAGGATAGTTTGAATATTCCTGTAAAGTTTATAGGTTTAGGTGAACAAATGGATGATTTACAAGAATTTGATCTTGAACAATACATTTACGGTTTATGTAAGAACTTGATGGAGAAATAAAATGGAGTCAAGTTTAGAAAAGAAACAACGAGTAAATCTTTTGATGGATTGTTATTTGGATTTATTAACTGATAAACAACAAAACTATTTGACTTTATATTATGCAGAGGATCTATCTTTAGCAGAAATAGCAGATGAGTTAGATGTGAGTAGAAATGCAGTTTATGATAATTTGAAAAGAGCTGTGCATCTATTAGAAGAATATGAAGATAAACTTCATCTTTTAGAAAAACATCAAGAAAGAATCGAACTCATTGCAAAGATAGAAACAGAGCAAGCAATGTCAAATGAACAATTAAATGATTATTTAGAAATGTTAAAGAAGATATAGGAGGGTGACTTATGGCATTTGAATCTCTTTCTGAAAGATTGCAGTCAAGTCTAAAAAAAGTAAGAGGACAATCTACGTTAACTGAACAAAATATGGAAGAAATGCTTCGTGAGATTCGTCTTGCATTATTAGAAGCAGATGTTAACTTTCAGGTTGTTAAGGAGTTTATAGAGAATACAAGAAAAAAAGCGTTAGGACAAGATGTTATTGGTTCTTTGAAACCTGGACAAGTTGTTGTGAAAATTGTTCATGATGAATTGGTAGAATTATTAGGAACGAGTGTAAGTGAACTTGATTTTTCTAAGAAACCTACAGTTATTATGATGGTTGGTTTACAGGGTTCAGGTAAAACAACAACATCAGGGAAAATAGCAAAATTATTAACAAAGAAATATGCCAAAAAACCGTTGTTAGTAGCTGCTGACATTTATCGTCCAGCTGCTGTTGAACAGTTAAAAACATTAGGACAACAATTGGAAATTCCTGTATTTGAAAAAGGAACTGATGTTTCTGCTGAACAAATTGTAACAGAGGCGATGGAATATGCAAGTACGAATAGCCATGATGTTGTGATTGTCGATACTGCAGGTCGTTTACATATTGATGAACCTTTGATGCAAGAGTTACAAAACATTAAGGGAATTGTTCATCCAAGTGAAATCTTATTGGTTGTTGATGCTTTAACAGGACAAGATATTGTTAATGTTGCATCATCATTTCATGAACATTTAGATATTACAGGTGCTGTTTTAACAAAGTTAGATGGTGATTCTCGTGGTGGTGGAGCGTTATCTATACGTCATATTACACATGTTCCAATTAAATTTATTGGTACAGGTGAAAAGTTAGATGCCATTGATTTATTCTATCCTGATCGTATGGCTGATAGAATTTTAGGTATGGGTGATGTTGTCTCTTTAGTTGAAAAAGTTCAAGATGTGTATGATGAAAAAGATACAATGAAAACTTTTGAGAAAATGCAAAAGGGAACATTTGGTTTAGATGATATGTTAGCTCAAATGCATCAAATGCGTAAACTTGGACCTTTATCTGGAATTATGAAAATGATTCCTGGTATGCCAAAAATGCCTGAAATTAATGATGAAGATACTGATCAAAAGTTAAAACAAACAGAAGCGATTATCTATTCAATGACAAAAGAAGAAAGAAGAGATCCTTCTATATTAAATGCGAAAAGAAAAGAAAGAATTGCAAAGGGATGTGGAAAGAGTGTTGCAGATGTTAATCGTTTGATTAAGCAATTTGAACAATCTAGACAAATGATGAAACAATTAGGAAATTTAGATCCTAACACAGGAATGCCAACACAAAAACCTAAACAAAATATGAATTTTAATCCATATCGTAAAAAGGTAAGACATAAAAAGAAGAAAAAGAGATAAGATTAATGATGAAAAGTAAGGAATAGGTTATTGTCGAATATCTATTCTTTTTTATTGATAAAGATTAGCTAATGATATCTTATATAAAATAATAAAGTGTTAAGTAAAAATACTTGACAGATGTTTTATTTATGATATGATATATGAGCAAAATAAATAATGGAGGTAATATTATGGCTGTAAAGATTAGATTAAAAAGAATGGGTGCTAAAAAATCACCATTTTATAGAATTGTTGCTGCAGATTCAAGAATGCCTAGAGATGGACGTTTTATTGAACAATTAGGAACTTATGATCCTAGACAAGAACCAGCAGTTGTAACTATTAAGGAAGAAGAAACATTAAAATGGTTAAACAATGGAGCACAACCATCTGATACTGTAAGAAACTTATTAAGTCAAAAAGGTATTATGAAAAAATTTGCTGAAGAAAAAGCTGCTAAAAAAGCAAAATAATGAATTGGTGAATGAATATGGATTATGTTAAGACATTGCAAGATATTGCAAAAGAATTAGTAAGTCAAAAAGATAAACTTGAAGTAAGACAAATGCCTTCTTTAGAAGAGGATACAATTGTTTTATATGTTTATGCTGCTCATGATGATATTGCTAAATTAATTGGTAGAAAAGGTATGATGGCTAATTCTATTCGTCAATTAATGTCTGTTAGTGGACGTTTGAATAATAAGAAATTAGACATTAAATTTGAATCATACGGTGAATAGATGTGCATGCACATCTATTTTTTATTGAATTAGGAGGGCTTATGGAAAAAGTGATTGTTGGACAAATTATCAATACTCATGGAATTAAAGGAGAATTGAAAGTTAAATCATCAACTGATTTTGTAGAAGAAAGATTTCAAAAAAATGCTCATCTTTATATTGATAATCATGGCGAAATGGTGGATATGACAGTTTCATCTTATCGTTTTCACAAGGGACATATTTTAGTAAGTTTTCAAGGTTATCAAGATATTAATCTTGTTGAAAAGTATAAAGGATGTATGTTATATGCTGATAAGAATTTAGACCTTTTAGAAGAAGATGAATATTATGTTGGCGATCTTATTGGATGTGAGGTTTATAATAATGATGTGCTTATAGGGAAAGTCAAAGATGTTCAATTATATGATCATCATGATATTTTAGTGGTACAAGGTAGACAAAAGATAATGATTCCTTATGTTGATGCGTTTGTTAAAGATGTTGATATTGATATAAGGCGTATTGATGTAAGTTTGATAGAAGGATTTTATGATGAAGATTGATATTTTATCATTGTTTCCAGAAATGTTTGAAGGATTTATAAACACATCTATTATTAAAAGGGCTATTGATGCTTCTTTGGTGGAAGTTGTTATTCATGATTTTAGAGAATATGCTGATAATAAGCATAAAAAAGTTGATGATTATCCATATGGTGGTGGACAGGGAATGGTTTTAATGTGTCAACCTATTATTGATTGTCTTAAAGATATTATAACTGAAGATTCATTAGTTATTCTTATGTCACCACAAGGAAAAACGCTTGAACAAGCCTATAGTCAAAAGTTATCCTTAGAAAAACATCTTGTGATTATATGTGGTCATTATGAAGGATTTGATGAACGTATTAGAGATTATGTGGATATAGAGTTATCTATTGGAGATTATGTTCTTACTGGTGGAGAATTAGCAAGTATGGTTGTGTGTGATTCTATCATTCGTTTATTAGATGGAGCAATTAAAGATATATCACATGAAGATGATTCTTTTAGTGATGGACTTTTAGAATATCCTCAATATACAAGACCATATGAATATGATGGAAATACTGTTCCTGATGTTCTTATGAGTGGACATCATGAGAATATTAGAAAGTGGCGTTTACAACAGTCTCTTTTGAAAACATATAGAAAAAGACCTGATCTTTTAGAAAAGAAAGAACTTAATGAAGAAGAAATAAAAATTTTACAAGAAATTCAAAAAAATGATTGATTTTATCATGATAAAATGATATTATATATCAGTCTTTTGACGCAGAAGTTCCGCTGGTTTATAAAACGAATGAGCTTTGAAGAAAATGATGTTAAGGAGGAAGTCATATTATGAATATGCAATTAGTAGAACAAATTACTAAAAAACAATTAAGAAATGACATCCCTGATTTTAAACCAGGTGATACTGTCAAAGTTTATGTAAAGATTAAAGAAGGGGATAAAACACGTGTCCAATTATTTGAAGGTGTTTGTATCGCTAGAAAAGGTGGAGGAATTTCAGAAACATTTACAGTTAGAAAGATTTCTTATCAAGTAGGTGTAGAAAGAACTTTCCCAATTCATTCACCAATTATTGACAGAATTGAAGTTGCTAAAATTGGTAAAGTACGTAGAGCTAAGTTACATTACTTACGTGGTTTATCTGGAAAAGCTGCTAGAATTAAAGAAATTCGTAAATAAAAAAGTATGGGGATATCCCATGCTTTTTTTCTAGTGTTTTTAATGAAATAAGTTTATAATAAAAATAAGGTGATTATATGGAAAATAAGAAAAAATATTTGATTTCTGCTATAGAAATGATTTTGGTTTTTGTTGTCACAATATGTGTTTTTAAATTTATTGTTATCCCAGTAAGAATTGATGGTAGTTCTATGGAAAACACATTACATGATAAAGATATAGCGTTGATTAATGCTATTGGAGTTAAAGAAGAAAATATTCAACGTTTTGATGTTGTTGTAATATATAGTGATGTTTTAAATGAAAAGATTATTAAAAGGGTGATAGGACTTCCAGGAGATACAATTGAATTTAAAAAAGATGTTCTTTATGTTAATGGAAAAGAAACAAAACAAGATTTTTTGGATGAGAAATTTGTTGAAGATTCAAAATTAACATATAATGCTCCTTATTTTACAGAAGATTTTAAAGTAAAGGTTGGCAAAGGTGAATTTTTTGTTATGGGAGATAATCGTTTGAGATCAACGGATTCAAGAGTATTAGGAGCTTTTACAATTAATGATATTATTGGATCTAAAGGGGCTGTTATTTTTCCGTTTTCAGATATTCAATGGTTAGATTAGGAGGTTATTATGAGTCCACAAATTCAATGGTTTCCAGGACATATGGCTAAGGCTAAGCGTGAAATAGAGGAACGTATGAAATTGATTGATATTGTAATTGAGTTGGTTGATGCGAGAGCACCTTTTTCATCAAAAAATCCAATGTTTGATTCTATTATCAAACAAAAGCCAAGGCTTGTTGTTTTAACAAAAAAGGATATGGCTGATGAACGAAAAACCAATCAATGGATACAATATTACGAATCATTAAATTACCAAGCAATGAGTGTTAATCTCAAAAAATTTAACGAATATCAAAAAATTATTGATAAATGTCGTTATATTTTAAAAGAAAAAATGATGAAAGAAAAAGAAAGAGGACTAAAACCACGTGCTATTCGTGCAATAGTAATAGGAATACCAAATGTTGGGAAGTCTACTTTTATTAATAAGTTAGCAAATCGTAAAGCCACAGTAACAGGAAATAGACCAGGTGTAACAAAATCACAACAAATTATTAGAATTGCAAAGGATTTTGAACTTTTTGATACGCCAGGTGTTCTATGGCCAAAGTTTGAAAATATTCATATTGCAAGAAATATTGCTTTAATAGGATCTATTAAACAAGATATCTTGCCATTAGATGAGTTGTTTATTTATGCAATTCAATTTTTGGGAGAAAAATATCCACAATTATTAAAAGAGCGTTATCAATTAGATATTCAATTTGATGATGAAAATTGGTTGCTTAATACTTTTGATCATATTGCAAAAATAAGAAAAATTAAACCATTACGTGGTGAAACAGATTATGATAGAGTTATGGAACTTGTTTTTAGTGAAATATATGATGGAAGTTTAGGAAAAATCACATGGGAGGATATATCATGTGTGAAAGATTAAAGTTTGAAAAAGAAGCATACCAACATGGAAAGAAGATAATTATAGGTTTAGATGAGGCAGGACGAGGACCAATGGCTGGTCCTTTAGTTGTAGGGGCTGTGATTTTTGATAAAGACTTTTATTGTGAAGATATCAATGATTCGAAACAATTATCTGAAAAAAAGCGTGAAGTTTTGTATGATTTCATTGTAGAAAATGCTTTAGCCTATCAAATAGAAATTATAGATGTAGATGAAGTTGATCGCCTTAATGTCTACCAAGCAAGTAAACAAGGAATGATTCGTGCTATTGAACATATTTCATTAAAACCTGATTATGCTTTAACTGATGCAATGCCTTTAGGCGATGTTATTGCGCATCAAGCAATTGTTAAAGGAGATGCATTATCTATGAGTATTGCTGCTGCGAGTATCTTGGCAAAAGTAACAAGGGATCGTATTATGAAAGAGTATGATTTATTATATCCTGAATATGGCTTTGCAAAACATAAAGGTTATCCTACTTTACAACATAAAGAAGCATTAAAAAAATATGGTGTTACGCCTATTCATCGTCGTACATTTCGACCTGTTATTGATGTTTTAAATAAACAATTGAGTTTTGATTTATGAAAAGATGCAAAAAAATGTATCTTTTTTTATTTTGTTGAAGAAAAATGAAAATAAAATTCGTATATATAAAGTAGGAGGGTTAATATGGAAGAATTGACATTATATTTTTCGTTAAAATACGACGGAGATTTTCAAAGTATTTATAATGCTTTATTAAACAAAGAAAGAGTTGATGAGAATTTAAAACATGAGTTATTAAAAGAGATGAATTGTAAATATACAACCATTTTTAGCGATGATTATCCAGAAACATTAAAACAGATTAATTGTCCACCATTTGTTTTATATTATTATGGAGATATATCTTTGACTCAGAAAAAAACAATAGCTGTTGTTGGAATGAGAGAACCTGATACATATGGAGAAGAAGTTACAAAATATTTTGTTGAAGGATTAGTTAATCATGATTATACAATAGTGAGTGGAATGGCAAGAGGTATAGATGGTATAGCGCATCAGTGTGCTATTGATCATGTTGGGAAAACAATTGCAGTTTTAGGAACAGGAATAGAATATTGTTATCCATTAAGGCATAAAGAATTATATACAGAATTGAAAAAGAATCATTTAGTTATAAGTGAATATCCTTTTCATGTATCCCCAAAAAGAAAGCTGTTTCCTTTTAGAAATCGTATTATTGCTGGATTATCAAGAAATGTTTTGATTACACAAGCAAGAGAAAAAAGTGGAACAATGATTACAGCAGGCTATGCATTGGAACAAGGAAAAGATGTATTTGCTGTTCCATCACGCATTTATGATTATGATGGGTGTAATTCTTTGATTCAACAAGGAGCAAAACCTGTTATAAAAGTGAGCGATATTGTAGAAGATGAAGATTTGGGTTGACAAATGAATAAAAAGAAATAATAATAGAAAAAGCGTAGGAGGTAGATTATGGGTAAAAATTTAGTGATTGTCGAATCACCATCTAAATCCAAAACAATTGAAAAATACCTAGGTTCAAATTATGAAGTGACTTCATCAAAAGGACATATAAGAGATTTAGCAACCACTGGTAAAGGTGGATTAGGCGTTGATATAGAAAATGATTTTAAACCTAATTATGTCATTAATAAAGATAAGAAAGATGTTGTTAAAGAACTTAAGAAATGTGTTAAAGAAGCAGATTATGTTTATTTAGCAACTGACCCTGATCGTGAGGGAGAGGCAATTTCTTGGCATTTAGCAGAGGTTTTAGGAATTGATACAAACTTAGCAAATCGTGTTGTTTTTAATGAGGTTACCAAAGATGCAGTTATTCAAGCGTTAAACAATCCTAGACAGATTGATAAAAATCTTGTGAAATCACAAGAAACAAGACGTGTTTTAGATAGAATTATTGGATTTAAGTTATCAAAATTATTACAAAAGAAAATTAAATCAAAATCAGCAGGTCGTGTGCAATCTGTTGCATTACGTTTGATTTGTGAAAGAGAAAAAGAAATTGAAGCTTTTGAACCCCAAGAATATTGGAAGATTAAAGCTCATTTTGAAAAGAATGATATAGATTTTGAAGCAGAACTTGATAAATATAAGAATAAAAAGGTTGAGTTAAAAAATGCACAACAAGCAGATGAAATTTATACATCTTTAAATAAAGAATTTGTTGTTGAAGATATTAAGAAGACAAAGAAAAAAAGAACTTCTAAACCACCATTTATTACTTCGACGCTTCAACAAGAAGCTTCTTCTAAGTTGGGATTTAAAGCAAAGAGAACAATGAGTATAGCACAAAAGTTATATGAAGGTATCGATATTGGTGATGAAACAGTCGGATTAATTACTTATATGAGAACAGATTCTATTCGTTTATCAGATTTGTTTATTGCAGAAACAAAAGAATATATTAAAGAAAAATATGGTAAGAATTATGTTGGGAGTGTTAAGGTTTCTAAGAAAAAAGAGAATGTTCAGGATGCTCATGAAGGAATTCGACCAACAAGTATTAAAAGAACCCCAGAGAGTATAAAAGAATTTTTGAAACCTGAAGAATATAAATTATATTCTTTAATTTATGCACGTGCAATTGCTTCATTAATGGCACCAGTACAATTAGATGCAACAAGTCTAACATTAAATAATAATGATTATTTGTTTAAGGCAAGCGGATCTGTTATTACTTTTGATGGATATTTAAGAGTTTATAGTGCTTATGAAAAACAAAAAGATGAATTATTGCCTGAATTATCTGTTCAAGAAAGTTTATTAAGCCAAGATATTCAAAAAACACAACACTTTACTAAACCACCAGCTCGATATAGTGAAGCAAAACTTATTAGGGAACTAGAAGAATCTGGAGTTGGTAGACCAAGTACTTATGCAAGTATTATAGACACAATTGTGACAAGGCAATATGTGGAACTTGTGGATAAGGCCTTTAAACCAACTGAATCTGGTGTTTTAACAAACGATAAACTTATTGAGTTTTTCGATAGTATTATTAATATAGAGTATACAGCACAAATGGAAAAAGAACTTGATGAAATTGCTGAAGGTGAGGATGATTATGTTCATGCTCTTACTCACTTTGAAGATAAGTTTGAACCATTATTAGAAAATGCATATGATAAAATGGAACAAATTCAACCTGAAAAGACTGGTGAATTATGTCCTGAGTGTGGAGGAGATTTGGTCATTCGCAAAGGAAAATATGGTAACTTTGTAGCATGTTCAAATTATCCAACTTGTAAGTATATTAAAAAAGAACCAGAGGAAATCAGATATACAGGAGAAAATTGCCCTAAATGTGGAAGTCCTATGATTTTTAAAAAAGGACGTTTTGGGGAATTTGAAGCTTGTTCAGCTTATCCAACTTGTAAGTATATTAAGAATGATAAAAAGCCTGAACCAAAACAAACTGATGAAGTTTGTCCTAATTGTGGAAGCCCTGTGGTTATTAAAAGAGGACGTTTTGGAGAATTTAAGGCATGTTCAGCCTATCCAAAATGTAAGACTATTATTAAGTAAAAGCCCTTTTAAGGGCTTTTTGGATAAAGGAGTTATATAGAAATGGAAAAAGTCAATGTTATAGGAGCTGGTTTAGCTGGTGTTGAAGCGGTAAATCAGCTTGTTCAAAAGGGAATACCAGTACGATTATATGAAATGCGTCCTTATCAATCTACAGGAGCACATAAAACAGAATACTTTGCAGAATTAGTGTGTTCTAATTCTTTGCGTGCTGATGGACTTTCAAATGCTGTTGGCGTATTGAAAAAAGAAATGGAAATGAATGATAGCTTAATTATGAGATTTGCAAGAGAACATCGCGTTCCTGCTGGGGGATCATTAGCAGTAGATAGGATAGGATTTTCAAAGGCAATTACTGAGTATATAACTTCTCATCCATTAGTAGAAGTTATTCATGAAGAAGTTCTAGATATTCCCAATGGTCCTACAATTATTGCTTCAGGACCACTAACAAGTCCTTCGTTATCGTCTGCTATTCAAAATTTATTGAATGAAGATTATTTTTATTTTTATGATGCTGCTGCTCCTATTGTCACAAAAGAAAGTATTGATTTTGATAAAGCTTATTTTAAATCTCGTTATGATAAAGGGGAAGCTGAATATATTAATTGTCCAATGAATGAAGAAGAATTTGATATCTTTTATAAAACTCTTATGGAAGCTGAGGTTGTTAAACCTAAAGATTTTGAAGAAAAATTTTTTGAAGGATGTATGCCTTTTGAAGAAATGGCAAGACGTGGAAAACAAACTTTGTTATTTGGACCAATGAAACCTGTTGGTTTAGAACAAGAAAATAAAAAGAGACCTTATGCTGTTGTTCAATTAAGACAAGATAATGCTGCTGGAAATTTATATAATATTGTTGGTTTTCAAACACATTTAAAGTGGGGAGAACAAGAAAAAATTATTCATTTAATTCCAGGTTTAGAAAATGCTCAAATTGTGAGATATGGTGTTATGCATCGTAATTGTTTTATTTGTTCACCAAAATATTTAAAAGAAACATATCAGTTTGTGAATCGTGATGATTTGTTTTTTGCAGGTCAAATGACTGGAGTTGAAGGATATGTTGAATCAGCACAAAGCGGTATTGTTGCAGGGATGAATATGGTTCGTTATCTTGAAAAGAAAGAAAAAATTATTTTTCCTAGAGAAACAGTTATGGGATCATTAGCATATTATATTACACATGGAGATGAAAAGGATTTTCAACCAATGAAGGCTAACTTTGGTATTCTTCCTGATTTACAACAAAAAGTAAAAAAGAAAGAAAAAAAGGCTGCTTATGCAACACGTTCTATTGCAGTGATGGAGGACTTTATACATAATGGATATAATGTTAAAAATGGTGAATGAATATCTTGACTATCTTAAGTATCAAAGAAATTATTCTGAACTAACAATTGAATCGTATCATAGAGAAATTCAACAGTTTGTAGATTTTCTTTTGCGTGAAGGAATAGATAGTTTTGATAAAGTTGAATATTCTTTTTTAAGAGGTTACTTGATGCAATTACATAATTTAGGTTTATCTGCATCAACGATTAATCATAAACTCACAAGTTTACGTTCTTTTTATCGCTTTTTACAAAAAGAAGAATATGTAAGTGATAATCCTTTCTTATTAATAGAGTCATTGAAAATGCCACAAAAAAATCCTGATTTTTTATATGTTGATGAAATGATTGAATTATTGGATAGTATTGAAACCAATACTGCTTTAGGAAGAAGAAATAAAGCTATGTTAGAGTTAATGTATGCTTCAGGGTTGCGTTGTTCAGAAGTTGTTTCATTAACATTAAAACAAATTGATTTTCAAAATCATATTTTATTGATTCATGGAAAAGGAAATAAAGATCGTTATGTACCATTTCATGAATATGCTTCTGATTGGCTACAATCTTATATTTTAGAAGATAGACCAGTTTTAATGGCTGTTCAAAATCAAGAGCATGATTTTGTTTTTGTGAATAAAAATGGTGGAAAGATGACAAATAGAGGAGTTGAAAATGTTATTGATCGTATTGTTCAAAAATACGATCCTACAAAAAAAATTCATCCACATACTTTTAGACATTCTTTTGCTACACATTTGTTAGAACGTGGTGTTGATTTAAGAACTGTTCAAGAATTATTGGGGCATGAAAATTTATCAACAACACAAGTTTATACTCATATTACAAATCAATATTTAAAAGATGTTTATGATGAATCACATCCTAGAAATCAAATAAATGAAGAAAAATAAATGATAATAAATATATTTTTCTTTTTTTATTGCTTTGAAAATTGCTAAAAGCATTGTATAAATATTTGCTTTATGCTATAATGTAGAAAAGATTTCATCACTATATATTAACTATAAAACTATCTGAAATATATAATGAGGTGATGAAATGAATAGTGTACTAGATAGAAATAATGATTATATTAAAAGAATCTCAAAACTTTCTCTTTTTGATGATGATTTTATGATTGTTGCTTTAAAGAGTAAAGAATGTGTAGAATGTATCCTACGTATTATTCTTCAAGATGAAACATTGAAAATCAAAGAATTACATAACCAATATCCCTTAAAGAATTTACATGGTAAATCATTAGAAGTAGATATATTGGCAGTTAATGAAGATGATGAATA
>JAETUM010000045.1 GCA_021768625.1 Candidatus Stoquefichus sp.
ATGTTAAAAAGATCTATAGAAGATTATGAAGATGACGATTGGACACTACAATCTGTATATGGTGTATCTATAAAATCAAATGATGATTAAACCACACACGCTGTGGTTTTTATTTTGCTAAAAAATATGGCAGGATAGGGTAACTGGCAACCCAATAGACTCCTTATCTATAGTAGGTGGTTCGAGTCCACCTCCTGCAACCAGATAAAAAAGAAAGGATGGTGTCATTATGACTGAAAAACAAAAGATGTTTGTTGATGAATACTTGGTAGATCTAAATGGAACAAGAGCATATAAAGCTGTTTATAAAAATATCAAAAGTGATGAAGCAGCAGCTTCACGTGCAAGCAAGCTTCTTGGTCAAGATGACATCAAGGAATATAAAGATAGAAGATTAAAAGAATTAGAGAATGAACGTACAGCAGATATCCAAGAAGTAATGGAATATTTAACTTCAGTAATGCGTGGAGAATCTCAGTCCTCAGTATTGGCCATGTGTGGTGATGGTTGTCAAGAAACAATTGAGAAACCACCAGATGAAAAGGAACGACTTAAAGCTGCTGAACTTTTAGGCAAGCGTTATAGGATGTTTACTGATAAAGTTGAGGTTGATGGTTCTATACCAGTTGTAATCGTAGATGATATAGATGACTAATAAAAAAGTTAAAAAAATATCGTTTAGAGATACCATTGGTGGTGGATATGATGAATATTTGCGTTTTAAAGGAAGATATCGTGTATGTAAGGGTTCACGTGCCTCGAAGAAAAGTGCAACAACTTCATTAGATTACATTAAAAATATGATGAAATATCCACAAGCTAATTTGCTTGTTATACGTAAAACAGGAAGAACGCTTAAAGACAGTGTTTTTACACAGTTAAAATGGGCGATTCATAGACTTCAGGTTGATGCCTTTTGGAAGTTTACTGAATCACCTTTAGAGATAACTTATTTACCCACAGGACAGAAGATATACTTCAGGGGATTAGATGATCCTTTGAAAGTAACTTCTATTGCAGTTGATGTGGGTGTTTTATGCTGGATGTGGATTGAAGAAGCATATGAAATAACAAAAGAAGATGATTTTAACATTCTTGATGAATCTATTCGTGGTGCAGTTCCTGAAGGTTTATGGAAACAAATTACACTAACATTTAACCCTTGGAATGAAAAGATATGGATTAAAAAAAGGTTCTTTGATTGTGAACCTGATGAAGATATTCTTGCAATGACAACAAATTATATGTGCAATGAGTTCTTAGATGAAGCCGATTTAAGAGTTTTTGAACGTATGAAAAGAGATAATCCAAAGCGATATAAAGTAGCTGGATTAGGCCATTGGGGTATTGTTGATGGATTGGTATATGAGAACTGGAAAGAAGAAGATTTTGATATTGATGATGTTAGAAGAATGCCGACAGTTAAAAGTGCATTTGGACTTGACTATGGATATACAAACGATCCAACAGCTTTATTCTGTGGTTTTATTGATCAGACACATAAGAAGATATATGTATTTGATGAAATGTATGAAAAGGGTATGTCCAATGAGAGAATCTATGAAAAGATAACTGAAATGGGATATGCAAAAGAAAGAATAACTGCTGATAGTGCAGAGCCTAAATCTAATGATAGATTAAGAACGTTAGGCTTAAAAGGTGTGCATGGTGCTAGAAAAGGTAAAGACAGCATCAAGAATGGAATTGACTTTATACAGGACTATGAAATAATCATTCACCCTAGATGTGTTAATTTCATAACTGAGATAAGCAATTATCAATGGGATAAAGATAAATTTAATAACAAATTGAATAAGCCTATTGATGATTTCAATCATCTTATGGATGCAATGAGATATGCGCTTGAAGGATATAGTAACGGAAATAATTATTCATTTGATTAACAGGAGGAAAATATGAAAATAAATGTTTTAGGTACTGAATATGATATTGAATTATTAGAGCAAAGAGATGAAACAATGAAAGAAATGAATTGTGATGGCTATGCAGATTGTTCAATAAAAGAAATAAAAGTTCTTAAAATAAAAGCGGATGGTGATGTCACAAAAATTAAAAATCCTATTAAATATCAAAATATCATTTTAAGGCATGAGATTATTCATGCTTTTTTATATGAAAGTGGTATTGAATCGGGAATGCAATTCCATAGTGAAGAATGTGTTGATTTCTTTGCTATGCAATTCTCTAAATTAGAGAAGATATTTGATGGTATTGAATGCAAGGAGTGATAAAATGTTAAATTTTGTTAGAAAAGGAGTGAGCAAATTGAATGATTTATTAAATAGTCCTTTAAATGAAACTGCATATAATTTGAAATGGCTTGAATTAGAACTTTCAGATTGGATTATTTCACAAGAAAGAAAAATGCAAATTAAAGGATTTGAATATTACAAAGACAAACAGGATATTCTCAAATACAAAAGAATGGCTATTGGTCAAGATGGTGAGCTTGAGGAGGTTAAAAATCTTCCTAACAAAATAATAACAGACAATCAATATAAAAGACTTGTCAATCAGAAAGTTAATCACCTTGTGGGAAAGCCGTTTACAGTTGATACAAAGAATGAAGAATATTCTAATATACTTAATACCTATTTTAATAAAAAGTTCTTCAAGTTGCTTAAAACAGTCACTAAGGATAGTAATAATGGTGGTATTGGTTATTTATACCCATATTATTCTGATGAAGGAATATTGAAATTTAAAATATTCAAACCTTATGAGGTTAAAGTTTATTGGAAAGATGATGATCATACTGAAATTGACTTCTTCTGGAGATTTTATAGGAAGGCTGTTAGATATACAGGTGGGTCAGTAGATTATGTTGATCATTTAGAGTTGTACACAAAAGATGGTATAAGATATTTTATCTATAAAGGTGGAGTTCTTTTATATGATAAATTAAAAGGTGAAATAACACATAGTTATATCAAATTCACTAATTCATTAGGAAGTGAAGTTGTTGAAGAACAATATCTGAATTTTGATAGAATACCTCTTATTCCCTTTAAAATAAGTGATTATGAAGAACCGTTGTTGAGGCGTGTTAAATCATTACAAGATGGTATTAATACAATAACAACAGTATTTACTAACAACATGCTTGAAGATAGTAGAAACACTATTTTAATAATCATGAACTATGATGGTGAAAATCTGGGTGAATTTAGGCATAATCTTTCAACATATGGAGCTGTAAAAATTAGAAATACTAATGAGGAAAAAGGTGGAGTTGATACTTTACAAATTGAAGTCAATGCAGAAAATTATAAAGCTATTCTTGAAATATTTAAAAAAGCTATCATACAAAATGGTGGAGGAGTTGATGTAACAGAATTAAGAGCATCAGGAACACCAAACCAGATGAATATACAATCAATGTATTATGATATCGAATTAGACACCAATGATACAGAAACAGAGTTTCAAATGGCAATGGAACAACTGAAATGGTTTATAGATTTTGATATCAACCTCAAAACAAATCAGAATTTCTTTGATATGAAGGTTGATTTTATTTTCAACAGAGATATGTTACAGGATGAAACTGGAATCATTGATAATCTCATGAAGTTGAAAGGGACGATTGCGGATGAGGATATCATCAAACAACTTCCTTTTGGAAATGCTGAAAAACTAATTGAAAATATGAAAAAGCAAAAGGAAGAGCAGAAAAAAGAAATTGAAATTGATTATACTAACACTTTTACTAATAAACCTATTTTAGATCAAGGCAGTGATGAGTAATGACAATTAAAGAATTAGAAATATTACTTCAAAAAAAAGGGCTTGCTAATAGCTTGTCTAAAAATGGTGAGTATTGGAGAGAAAGATTTGAAGTTCTTGAAAACACAGCAAACAACAAAGGTATTGAATATGTTCAAAATACTTCAAAGATATATCAAAGAGCCATAAACGAAACCGAAAAAGAGATTTCAAAGTGGTATACTAGATATGCAAGTGCCGAAGGAATATCTTATCAAGAAGCACAAAAACAGCTCAATGCAAATGAATTAAAAGAATTTAGAATGTCAGTTGAAGAATATATTGAAAAAGGAAAGACATTAGGTGTTTCTCAAAAATGGGCTAAAGAGCTTGAACGTGCCTCTACAAAAGCTCACATATCTAGATTAGAGGCATTGAAACTACAAATGCAACAACAAGCCGAAATTGTTACTGCTCAAAAATCAACAGGAATAAAAGATCTTATGAAAGATATTTATAGTGATAGTTTTTATAAGACTGCTTTCGAGGTTCAAAAAGGAATAGGAGTTGCTTCTCATTTTGCTAAACTTGATAAAAAGACAATCGAAAAAGTATTGTCAAAGCCATGGACTGCTGATGGATCAAATTTCAGTGATAGGGTATGGGGTAGTCACAGGGCACAGCTTGTTAGTAAACTTCATGAAGAACTTTCTTTAAATATTATTCAAGGAAAAGGCTCAAAGGATTTAATTAAAAAGATTTCAAATACATTTGAAGTTGACAAAAAAAGAGCTGCTACACTTGTATATACAGAAAAAGCCTATTTTCACTCATTGGCACAACTTGATTCTTTTAAAGAACTAGGAGTTGAAGAATTTGAGATTGTTGCAACACTTGATTCTAAAACAAGTGAAATATGCAGGGAAATGGACGGTAAGCATTTTAAACTAAAAGATTTTTTAGTTGGAATTACTGCTCCACCATTTCATCCACGTTGCAGAACAGTAACCTGCCCATATTTTGATGATGAATTTACAATTGATGAAGAACGTGCCACTAGAGATGAGAATGGTAAATATTATACTGTTCCTAGCAATATGACATATAAAGACTGGAAAAAGAATTTTGTTGATCAAACAGTAGATAATTTAAAACACAATCAATCCTTATTAGATTTAGAAAGTGATAAATTTATCAAAAAAATGAAGGATAAAGTTAAGTCCTTTGTTGTACAAGACGAAGTCATTAGTTTTGACGAACTTCCTATTGATTTACAAAATAATTTTATTGAACAATTGCAAAATTCAGATATATATGTAAAAGCGTTATTAGAAGATATATACAAAGATACAAGTTATTTGTTTGATTTATCCTATTCAAATTCTTCTCATATCAGGGGATTGAGTATCGTTTGCTTAAATACAAAAGATTCATCGACGATTGCTCATGAATTATTTCATGTCATTGATGCAAAATACAATGTTACAAGCAATTCATTACTGTCTGCAAAATTGGATGATGATTATAAAAAACTATTACAATTAAGCAAAGGAGACATTGTTACTTATTTAACGAAAAAATTTCCAAACGCATTTACAAGTTCATCAAATCATATTAAAATAAAAAGAGAATATAGAGGTATATCTGATATATTAAACGGATTGTCAAATGGTAAAATAAAATTAGGATATTCTCACAAAGATTCATATTGGAAAAGCGACTCAACAAAATGTATAAAAGAAGCATGGGCACAGTATGGTAGAATTGGATTTGATGCAAATCAAGAGGTCGTTGATATGTTTATAAATATATTTCCTAATTTTTCAAATGAATCAGTTAGAATTTCGAAAAGAATTGGAGGATTCAAATGAACAAGCATGGAGGAAATTGGGAAGGTAAAGAAACAGAAGAATTAGAGGAATTGTGTATTGCTTATGTTGATAAATTTGGTGTTTGGCCAGATGGATATCAAGATTTTGCAGTTAATATTTTTGATTATGATGAATATATTGAACTTATTCATATATGTTTGGAAAAGGAGATTTCTATTCCAGATTATTTACCTGATGATTTTTTTATGGATACTTGATTATATTAATTACGATTAGTTATTTTTCATTTATCACATACACGAGCAAATCGTGTTTTTTTATACAAAAAAGGAGGTGATAAGATGGCACAAGGATTACGACCGCATTATCATCAATATTATGTTTAGGGTATTGAAAAGCACCCTGATAGGGTTAAAGGATGTATGGTAAAAAAGTCATATATCGTTGTATGATACCAGGATGTAAACATGAATATCATGAGCGTTATGAGTACAAACCACCACCAAGAAAACAAAAATCATGTAAAGCACTAGAAAGAAATAAGAAAAAGTATAGCAACCATAAGTAAGGTTGTTTTTATTTTGGTCAAAACAAGACCTAAAAATGTCAATAACATAAGGACATGGCAACGTCCTAAAAAGCCTAATTTATGGAGGAATAAAAATGAAAACACAATTTTTAAAAGACTTAGGTTTAGAAAAAGAAGTAATTGATAAAATCTTAGCTGAAAATGGTAGGGATATTGAAACAGAGAAAGTTAAGACAACAGATTTACAAACACAGCTAGATACTGCAAATAAAACAATTAAAGAGCGTAATAAACAGTTAGAAACATTAAAAAATTCTACTGGCAATATTGAAGAGTTAAAAAAACAAATAGAAACACTTCAAAATGACAATAAAGTTGCAGATGAAGAGCATGCAAAAGAAATTAAAAAAATCAAAGTTGAAAATGCTTTGAATAATGCACTTAATGCAGCTAACGCAAAAAATAGTAAAGCAGTAAAAGCATTGCTTGAATTAGGGGAAGATGTTGAACTTGAAGAGGACGGAAAAATAAAAGGGCTAGATGAAAAAATAAAAGCTCTTAAAAAGTCTGATGGTTATCTTTTTGAAGAAGTAAAAAAGACAACAACAATCACAGGTGCACATCCTGCTAGCAACCCTAATAATCAAGTTAATCCATTAGATAGAGACCCAAATAAACCTAAAACATATGAAGATTTTGTTGCCGAATTAGAAGCACAAAATAATCAAGAATAATTAATTTAAAGAAAAGAAAGGAAGGTATTATTTATGCCAAATACAAAATTTGATTCAAAATCATTTAATCCCGAAGCGTTTGGGAAATATGTCGAAAGCGTACCAAGATTAAAAAGAAATGAGATTTTAAAAAGTAAAGCTGTTGTTGGATCTCAAACATTAACTGATTTATTTACATCACAAACTGGTTCACATTATGCTAGAATTCCTATGTTTGGTCAAACTAGTGCTAATGTAGTGAATTATGATGGTAAAACAGATATTTCAGCAGATGGTTCAACAACTTTTGAAAGAGGAGTATTTACATTAGGTAGAGCTTTTGCAAAAACTGAAAAAGATTTTTCATATGATATTACATCAGGTGTTGATTTCTTATCACAGGTAGGAACACAATGTGCTGCTATCATTGATGAAATCGATCAAGATATTTTATTATCAATTTTAAAAGGTATCTTCTCAATGACTGGTGCAGAAAACTTAAAATTCGTAAATGGTCATACATATGATATTAGCCCAAATGGTGATGGTGTTGTTGAAGCAACAACACTAAACAATGCTATTCAACAAGCATCAGGACAAGATAAAGATAAGTTTACTTTAGCAATTATGCATTCACAAGTTGCAACAAACTTAGAGAACATGAGGTTATTAAAATATATGACTTATACTGATGCAAATGGTATTACAAGAGATTTAGCAATTGCTACATGGAATGGTAGAACAGTTATTATTGATGATTCAGTACCAGTTGAACATGTCTCTGCAAGTGGATCAGGTGAAACAGCAGTACCTGCACACGATAAATATACAACTTATGTATTTGGTAATGGAGTTATCGAAAAACAACCATTACCTGTTAAGAAACCATTTGAAATGTCACGTGATCCTAAAACAAATGGTGGTGAAGATACTTTATATCATAGATGGCGTAATGCATATGGTGTTAAAGGTATTTCATATGAAAAGAAAAAACAAACATCTTTATCACCAACTAATGCAGAATTAGAAGATGGGGCAAATTGGGTGTTAGTGAATGATGGTGAAACTAAAGCAACTTACTATGATCATAAAGCAATTCCTATCTGTCGCATCATTTCAAAAGGATAGTCTATTATGACAGATAAAAATTATGAACCCTTGAAAAAAGATATAACTGAAAGATTGGAATCATTAAATTATAAAGTTGACAATGAAAAAGATGAGTTTATCTTAAAGTTTTTAACTGATAAGGTTGAACAAGAGATTATCAACAGAACGAATCAAAGTGAAGTTCCTGATGAACTTCGCTTTGTTCTTATTGAAAGAGTGTGTGGAGAATTTCTTTATAGTTTAAGGGGCTCAAATATGCTTTCTGATAATCAAATTGACACTATTGTCAGTTCAATTAGCGAAGGGGATACTTCTGTATCCTATGATGTTAGTTCATCTCCTGAGGCTAAATTTGATTTGCTTATAACACATCTTAGAAGTTATGGGAATGATGAAATATTAAGATTTAGAAGGTTAGTTTGGTGATGTTATGAATGTAGCAAGAAAAGCAATAGAGAGTATGTACTGCGACAAATGTACAATTATTGAAAAAACTGAAGAAACAGATGCAATAACACATGTTTCATCATTTAAAGATAAGATAATTCATGAAGATATTCCTTGCAGACTTTCTATTTCAAACATTGCAATAACAAGCAATGATAGTGCATCAAAAGTAACACAATCAACAAAGTTGTTCATTTCACCAGAAATTGAAGTAAAGGCAGGATCAAAAATTATTGTGACTCATAAAGGTGTTACAGTAGCATACAAAAGAAGTGGTTTTCCAGCAATTCATACAAATCATCAAGAAATTATGCTTGATTTATTAGAGGAACATGCGTAATGTCAAGTTGGGGAAAAGCAGACTTCAGGCAACTTATTAAGTTACAAAAGAAGTTAGAAAAATTTCAACAGTACGAATCTCAGGAATTTGTTGAAAAGTGTGCAAAAGAACTTGCTGCTAGACTTCTTAGGAAAGTTATCAAAAGGACCCCAAGAGGAGAAACTGGTGATTTAATAGAGGCGTGGACTAAAGAAAATAGTCAAATTCATGTTACTCATAACGGAAATGAATTTATTTGTGAAATTGTAAATTCAACAAAATATGCAATATATGTAGAGTATGGACACAGAACAAGAAATCATAAAGGGTGGGTAACAGGTCGCTTTATGCTAGAACAATCAAGGCTTGAGATTGAGGCTCAAGCACCAAAAATCCTTGAGAAAATGCTTCAAAAGAAATTAGGTGAGATATTTAATGATTGATGAAATTATGGATGCGATTGCAATAAAGATAAATAAAATTTTCGGAAATGAATATTGTATTTATAAACACGATGTAGAACAGGGTCTTAAAAAGCCTTGTTTTTTAATTACTGTTATAGATTATAGCAAGGAGTCTTTTTTGAATTTACGTTCAAAGAGGCTCTTACCTGTTGATATTCTTTTCTTTCCTAATGAAGGAAAGAGTCAATGTTATGATGTTACCGAACAGTTGACAGATGAATTAGATATTATTGAGACTATCAGTAATGATAAATTTTTAGGAACACAAATGAGAAGTGAAGTTGTTGACAATGTGCTTCACTTTTTTGTTAGCTACAACTTTATTGTAGTTACTCAAAAAGAAAAAATTGACTCTATGGAAACTGTAGAAGTTAATACAACAACAAAGGAGTGATTATATGGCCAATAAGGTCGATAAGAAAGATGAAGCTCAGTTCACAAAAGAAGCTTTATTAAAATCAAAGTCTTTTGAAAAATATAAAGACTTATTAAATGTTATTTTAGAAAATGATAAGTGCTATACAAATGCACAAGTACAAAAAATGATTGAAAAAGAAATGAAAAGGAAGGTGATATAAATGTTAGGTGGCGGATTTTTTACATCACAAAACAAAAAACTACCTGGAACATATATCAATTTTGTTTCAGCGAACACAGTATCAACAGGACTATCTGAGAGAGGAGTTGCTGCAATGCCTTTGAAATTAGATTGGGGCATTGAAGATAAAGTGTTTATTGTTACATCAGAGGAATTTGAAAAAAATGCAGCAAGTTATTTTGGATATGATTATGATCATGAAAAGTTAAAGCCATTAAGAGAATTATTTATGAACATCAACACACTATATGCATATCGTTTGAACTCTAACGGTGTTAAAGCAAGTAATAAGTTTGCAACTGCAAAATACACAGGATTAAGAGGAAATGATATAAAGATAGCAGTACAAAAGAATGTTGATGATGAAACTTCTTTTGATGTTATGACATATTTAGGTACTAAAAAAATTGATACACAAACAGTTAAGAAAGCAGATGAATTAGTTCCTAATGAATTTGTTGAATTTAAGGCTGACGCTGAATTAACGGTGACAGCTTCTACACCTTTAGAAAATGGAACAAATGGTGATGAAGTGACAACTTCTGAATATCAAACGTTTTTGAATAAGATTGAGTCTTATTCATTTAATGCATTAGGTTGTCCTGTTGTCGATACAACTATAACAGACTTATTCATAGCATATACAAAGAGAATGCGTGAGGAGTTAGGTACTAAGTTCCAAACTGTTGTATACAAAAAAGAAACAGCTGATTATGAAGGTGTAATCTCTGTTGAAAACAAAGTTTTAGATGATGATAATTTAGCAGCACTTGTATATTGGGTAACTGGTGCAGCAGCAGGCTGTGCGGTAAACTCTTCAAATACAAACAAGGTCTATAACGGAGAATATGAAGTTGACATTAATTATACTCAAGCCGAGCTTGCTGAAGCGCTAGAAAAGGGAAAATTTATTTTCCATAATGTTACTGATGAAGTAAGAGTTTTAGAAGACATTAATACATTTACTTCATATGTTGATGATAAAGGTATTGATTTTTCAAACAATCAAACAGTTAGAGTGATTGATCAAATTGCTACTGATGTTGCATCTGTTTTTGCAACTAAATATTTAGGAAGTATTCCTAATAATGAGTCGGGACGTACTTCGTTATGGAATGATATTGTTGACATTCATAAGGAATTAGAAAGAATACAAGCTATTGAAAACTTCAATAGTGAGGACGTTGTTATTGCGCAAGGAAATTCTAAGAAGTCAATTATTGTCAAAGATAAATTTGAAATTGTTAATGCTATGTCACAAATTTATATGACTTGTGTCGTGGCATAGGAAGGAGAAAAATATGGGTAGAATTACAATGCTTTCAAAAGATGCTGTTTCTGGTTCCATGGCTGAATTATATGTAACAATTGGGAAGAATAGATATAATTTTGGTCAAGCCATTACTTTTGAAACAAATTTTGAAAAAAATAAAACAGAAGTACCAATTCTTGGAAGAACTGGAAAGGGACATAAGGCGGCTGGATGGAGCGGTTCAGGAACAATGACATTGCATTATAATACATCAGTTATGCGTGAACTTGCATTAAAGTATAAGGATACTGGTGAAGATACATACTTTACAATGCAATGTACAAATGAAGATCCAACAACAAGTGTTGGAAGACAAACAATCATTTACAAAGATTGTAACTTTGATAGTTTAATTTTATCTAAATTTGATGTTGATGCAGATTATTTAGATGAAGATATTGATTTTACATTTGATGATTTTGAAATGCCAG
The DNA here is from genome assembly GCA_021768625.1 of Candidatus Stoquefichus sp. Taxonomy (GTDB): domain Bacteria; phylum Bacillota_I; class Bacilli_A; order Erysipelotrichales; family Coprobacillaceae; genus MGBC163490. The sequence continues at coordinate 11,482 of JAETUM010000045.1, forward strand.
AAAAATTCAAAATTCCAACATGGATGAAATAATTATGCACCTATTATGGGTGCTTTTTATTATTTTAAAATAAATATAGAAAAGAGAGGAAATTATATATTATGAGTTTAACAGCTTTTATGGCACCGAATGCGGTGCAAGATGAACATATTAAATATGTTGTATCAGCAAGATTTGTTGATGAAAAAACAAAGGAACCTATTGAATGGGAAATACAATGCATTGATTCAAAACATGATGAAGAATTAAGAAAGGCATGCACACGTAGAGTTGCCGTTCCTGGAAAGAGAGGACAGTTTACAAAAGAAACGGACTATGATAAATATGTTGGTTTATTGGCAGTCGAATGTACTGTATTCCCTGATTTGAACAACGTCGAACTTCAGAATTCATACGGCGTTTTGTGTGCTGATGAACTTTTGAAAAAAATGTTAAAACCAGGAGAATATGCAGATTATCTTGAAAAGATTCAAGAAATCAATGGCTTTAACGAAAGTTTTGAAGATAAAGTTGAAGAAGCAAAAAACTAATTCTTGAAGGCGATTATGAGTCAAATCAGGCTTATTATTGCCTTCATGAATTCCATAAATTTCCTAGTGAATACTTATCGTTATGCACTGAGGAAAAGGCTTTTATCGCTGCTGCTATAGAGATAAAGGCAGAGGAAGATAAAAAACGTGAAAAGAAAATGAAAGCAACAAGTAAAAGAAGAAAGTAGGTGAATGTATGTCGTCAATTAGAACTGTTATAAATGTACAAGATAGAATGACTCCCGCATTCACATCAATGAATAGAGCGTTGAATATTGTTATTAGTTCTTTTGAAGAATTACAGAAGGACTCAAAAAAAGCTGTTGACACATCTAGTATAAAACAAGCAAGAGAAGAACTTTCACGTGCAGAACTTGCTATAAACAATGTAGAGAATGGAATTAGACAAGCTAATTTACAACAGCAAGGATTTAATAAAAAATTAAGAGAAGGTCAAGTTGAATCTTCTGGTTTAATGAGTAAGATCAAAGGTATAGTAGGAGCATATGCAGGAATGCAAGCAATTAGAGGCGTTGTTGATTTATCTGATCAAATGTCACAGACGGAATCGAAATTAAGTATGATATTGGATAAATACACAAGCATAAATGAGATGCAGAATATGATATATCAAGCTGCACAAAATTCAAAATCTTCTTATCAAGGTACAGCTGATGTGATCGCTAGAATTGGAAACAATGCAAAAGGTGTATTTAGTAGCAATGCAGAACTTGTTAAATTTGCAGAAGTATTAAATAAAAAATACATTATTGCAGGTGCTTCTAGTGAGGAAATGAACAATTCAATTATTCAGTTGACTCAAGGTTTAGGAAGTGGAGTTTTACGTGGCGAAGAATTGAATAGTGTGTTTGAATCAGCACCTAACATCATACAATCAATCGCTGATTATCTTGGTGTTCCTATTGGAAAGATTAGATCTATGGCTGCCGAAGGTAAGTTAACTGCTGAAACTGTTAAGAATGCAATCCTTTCATCAGCTAATGAAACAGATAAGCAGTTTAATGGGATGTCAACAACGTGGGCGCAAAGATGGACTACAATAAAAAATGCAGGATTAATGGCTTTTAATGGTGTTTTAAAAAAAATAAATGAAATAGCAAATACACCAGCTTTTGATAATTTGATAAATGGTGCTATTAATGCAATGAATGTTTTTGGTACTATCGTGTCAAACGGTATAGATGTACTTTTTACAGGTTTATCATATTTGCAAAAAGCGTTTGAAACATTATCTCCTGTTATTATGGGTGCTGCTTCCGTTGTTGCAATTTATTATACCTCTTTAGGTATTATGAAAGGGATAGAAATTGCGAGTGCAACTGTAAAAGGAATATATACTACTGCTCAAGCTCTTTCTAATATACACTCATGGGCAGGTGTAAAAGCATTAATTGCTTTAAAGGCAGCTCAAATGGGCTTAAACACTGCTATTCTTGCAAGTCCTATATTTTGGATACCTGCTTTAATTATAGGTATTATTGCATTGCTTACAGGTGTAATTACAATAATTAATAAAGTATGTGGTACATCTATTTCTGTAATAGGAGTTATTATAGGTGCCGTTTATGCTCTAGGTGCGATTATAGCCAACATAGCAATATTTGTATATAATGCCGTTGTGATGGTTGTAACAGGAATTGCTAACGCCTGTCTTATCGTAGGTGCTGCTATAGCAGCAGCATGGGACTATGTGTGGAAGTTTGTTGCAAATCTTGCTATAGGAGCTGCTGAATGGGTTGTGAACAAATGGAATGAAGCAGTCTATAATGTTACGACATTTTTTGCTAATCTAGGTATAGCAGGTAATAAAATGGCGAAAGGTATTGCAGAAAATGCTGGAGCAGCTGCAAGTAACATTGCTAATGCTTTTATCAAGGGTGCTAATAAAGCGATTGATGGCATAAATTGGATTATTGATGCGTTAAACAAAATACCTGGAGTAGATATTTCAAAAGCAACAAAATTTGGCGAGGTTAATTGGAAACCTGATACAAGTGGGTTTGATGAAAACATAAAAGATTTTCAAAACATGATAGATAAAGGACCAACAAAAGTCAAATTTGATAGATTTGAATATGATGGGTTCAAGATGCCTAATCTGTTAAATCCTGATGATGCTTCGCTTGATTACATGGATATAGGTGACGCCTATAATAATGGGTATAAACAAGGTGAAGAATGGCAGAACGGGATGGGAGATTGGTTCAGCAATTTGTTTGGTGATAATCAAAATAAAATGGATAATGAGAAGAATTTTAAAGGTGTAGAAAACAATACAAAAAAGGCGGCTGATTCTGGTAAGAAAACTGCAGGTAACACTGCAAAGATGGCAAAGACAATGGATGCTTCAAATGAAGATTTAAAATATTTAAGAGATATTGCAGAACGTGAAGTGATCAATCGTTTTACAACGGCTGAAATAAAAGTTGAAATGAATAACAATAATCAAATTAATTCTGATATGGACATTGATGGTATCGTTACAAAACTTACAGATAAACTTGAGGAAGAACTTATTTCTACTGCTGAGGGTATACATAAATAGGAGGTTGATAGTATGTCAAAAGGTTATAGTATATTTTTAGATGGTATTCAATATCCTATAGTACCAGAATCTGTAGAAACAACAATTAATAATCAGAATGAAACAATTAGCCTCATTAATGATGATGAGGTTAATATTTTAAGAAAAGCTGGTCTTACTGACTTTACTTTTGATTTGATGTTACCACAAGTTCGTTATCCATTTGCTCAATATCCAAAGGGATTTAAAAAAGCATCATATTACCTTGATAAACTTGAAAAGCTAAAAACATCAAAAAAGCCATTCATATACATTCTTACAAGATCAACTCCTTCAGGAAAACTTCTTTTTGATACAAACATGAAAGTATCTCTTGAAGATTACACAATCAAAGAAGATGCTTCTAATGGATTTGATATCGTTGTTACTTTGAATTTAAAACAGTACAAAAGCTATTCTACAAAAGTAGTTACTGTGAAGAAAAAGACATCAAACAAAAAGTCAATTTCAAAAAATACTGTCAAGAAGAAGAAAACACGTGCTAAGACAACATCAAAAAAGAAAAATAAGAAAGTAACAAAAGGATGTACTGTTATTGTGAATGGTCGATTGCATAGAGATAGCTATGGTGAAGGCGCAGGGCAAAAACGTACGAATTATAAGGGAAAGGTCAACTTTATCAAGAAAGGTAGAAAATGCCCTTACCATGTCACAACACCTAATGGTGGTTGGCTAGGTTGGGTTACACAAAGCTCTGTAAAGGTGGTTTGATATGGAATGTTTATTATATATACAATATTTAAACAAAATTTATGAACCTATTGTCAAAGATGGTATTACGTGGTCCTTAGAACGCAAAGGAACTCCTGGTAAACTGGAATTTACTGTTCTAAAGGATAAAGACCTAGATTTTGAAGAAGGATCCTCTGTTAGTCTTACAGTTAATAGCACAAAGGTATTCTTTGGATTTGTTTTTAAAAAGACATATGATAAAGACAAAAATATAAAAGTCACAGCTTATGATCAATTGCGTTATTTAAAGAATAAAGACACATATGTTTATAAAAATAAAACTGCAACAGAACTTGTTAAGATGATTGCATCTGACTTTCGATTAAATACAGGCAAGATGGATAATTCCAGCTTTAAGATAGCATCTAAAGTAGAGGATAATCAAACACTTTTTGATATTATTCAAAATGCATTAGACGACACTCTAACAAATACAGGAAGAATGTATGTCTTATATGATGATTTTGGAAAATTAAGGTTATCTAATATTTCAAATATGAAGGTTGGATTGATAGTTGATGAAGAAACTTCTGAAACATTTGACTATTCAAGTTCTATTGATGGTGAAACTTATGATAGAATCAAACTTGTAAAAGAGAATGACAAAACCAAAAAGAGAGAAGTCTATATTGTACAAAGTGGTGCAAACATGAATAAGTGGGGCATTCTTCAATATTATGATACAGTTGATGATAATGTAAATGCAAAAGCGAAAGCGAATGCACTTTTAAAACTTTATAATCAAAAAACACGTTCACTTTCTATTAGTGGTGTTATTGGTGATTTGAGAGTACGTGCTGGTTCACAGGTAATTGTAAAAATGGATTTTGATGATATTAAATTAAGTAACTTTATGCTTGTTGAGAAAGTTACGCACAAGTTTGAAAAGAATCATCACAGTATGGATTTAACTTTGAAAGGTAATGGAATATATGGCTAATTTAATAGAAACAGTAAAAAAAGCAGCAGTTGAAGCAATACAAGCAAGCAATCCTGTTGCTTTTTCTTTTGGCATGGTTGTTAAAGAGAATCCATTAACAATTAATGTTGATCAGAAAATGGAACTGACAGAAGAATTTCTTGTTTTGACAAGTTCTGTTAAATCGTATGAAACTAAAATCAACAATCAAAAAGTTGTTGTTGATAACCGTCTTGAAAAAGATGAACAAGTTATTCTTATAAGAATGCAAGGAGGACAAAAATTTATTGTCCTAGATAGGATGTGATAAGCATGGTACCTGAAAATGAAGATAGCATTTTGCAAGATGAAATAGAAATAGAAGAAATTCCAAATTTGACATATTCCCTTGATAAAGATAAAAAGCAAATTGCAGGGGAAATTGATGATTTAGAAGCTATAAAGCAGACTGTCTTTCTTATGTTAAATATAGAAAGAATGGATTATGAAATCTATTCAGATGATTTTGGTGTTGAGTTTGATGAATTGATTGGAGAACCAATACCTTATGTATTATCTGAACTGAAAAGAAGAATCATAGAATGTTTGACATATGATGATAGGATTGAAGATGTTAATGATTTTGAATTTGAGGTAGCAGGAGGAAGTGTTCATGCTACCTTTTGTGTTTATACGATTTTTGGTAAATTTGAGAGTGAGGTTGATATTGATGTTTGACGATATTAGTTTTGAATCTTTGATTGAAAGGATGTTAGATAGAATTGTAGAACAGAACTCTAATATAGACATAAGAGAAGGCTCTGTTATTTATAATGCAGTAGCACCTGCTGCTTATGAGTTAATAGAAGTATACATTGAAATGAAAAAAATTTATGATGAATCATTTGCGGATACTGCTTCTAGAGAATCACTTGTTAAAAGATGTGCTGAAAGAGGAATAGAACCTAAAGAAGAAACATCAGCAGTATTAGAGGGTGTATTTAATATAGATGTTCCTATAGGTTCAAGGTTTTCTCTTGATGATTTGAATTATATTGTGACTGAAAAGATAAATGATTATGTATTCAAATTAGAGTGTGAAACAGCAGGAGTTGTTGCAAATTCTCATTTTGGCACATTAATACCTATTGACTATATAGAAGGGTTAGAAACAGCAGAACTGAAAAGATTATTGATACCTGGAGAAGATGAAGAAGATACAGAGAGATTAAGAGAAAGATATTTTTCATCTTTTAATTCTCAGGCATTTGGTGGAAATAGAAAGGATTATATTGATAAAACAAATGCAATAGATGGTGTCGGAGCTACAAAAGTCACTCCACTTTGGGATGGTGGAGGAACAGTATTGCTTACAATTCTTAATTCAAATTTTGAAAAAGCAACAGATGAACTTGTTCAAACGGTTAAAAGCATCATAGATCCATTGCCTGGAGGCATTGGTACTGGTCTTGCTCCAATTGGTCATATTGTTACTGTTGAATCTGCTGAGGAAATGTATGTTTCCATTTCTGCAAGAATTATTTTTGAAGATAGTTATAATTTTGAACGTGTAAAAGATAGTATTGTGAATATCATAAATGATTATTTTTTATCACTTAGAACTAATTGGGCAACCGCAGATGAAACTATTGTTCGTATTACACAAATAGAAACAAGAATATTGTCTGTAGATGGAATAGTTGATATTTCAGGAACAAAAATAAATAGTTCTGAACAGAATCTCGTTATTTCAAAATATATGATACCTGTTTTAGAAGGTGTTTATGATGAATGATATTAATATTGTTCAATATCTTCCAGCTTTTCTTCAGGAATATTTGCAATATAAATTACTGATGAGAACAGAAGATATTGAGTTTGAAAATATTTTCAAATGTCTTGAGAATATAGAGCAAAATCAATTCATATTATCAGCAGACAATGAAGGGTTAAAAAGATTTGAAAAGATGCTTAATATTTATAGCCAATCTAATGAATCTATCGAAAATAGAAGAATGAAAGTTTTATCAAAATGGAATGAACATGAAGTTTATACATTTGATTTTCTTAAATCAAAACTTGATGTAATCTGTGGAAAAGAGAATTATGAGATTATTGAAGATTTTAAAAATTATCGTTTAGAAATACATACACATCTTAGCGATATAGGTGAAGTGGCAGAATTAGAAAGAGTTATTGATTCTATTATTCCATGCAATCTAGATGTGGTTATTAAAAACGATATTATATGTGAAGTAAAGGGAAAAAATGTTCTATCTGGTGCAGTTAATATAGTTGAAGTATTTAATTGCAGTTCAGAAACATAGAAAGGAAGGTGTTAATCAATGGCAGAATTTAATAAAATAGTAATCACTAAAAAAGGACAATCACTAATTTCAAAATTGATTGAAGGTAAATCTATGAAATTAACAAAATTGAGTATTTCAGATTCTATTTATGAAGATAGTGAATTAGAATCATTGAGCTTTATTGACAATGTTAAACAAACTATTGCAATTGAACGAATGTTAAGAGTTAATGATACTACAATTAGATTACAAGCATCAATTAGTAACGAATTATTAACAGAAGGATATTTCATGAGTACCGTCGGGATTTATGCAGATGATCCAGAAGAAGGAGAAATACTTTATGCAGTTATGATTGCAAAAGTTTCAGGATGGATGCCACCATATACAGGAATTAGTGTTACATCATCAATATTTAATATTACATTAGTTGTTGGAAATGCAGATAATGTAACTATTGAAATGAGTAGTGATAATGCAACAATTATAGATATACAAGAATTACAATCACAAATAGATGTATTAGATGGTGATATCAAAAGAAATAAGGATAATATATATAAACTAACAAATCCCAACATCTTAATTAATGCGAACTTTTCTAACCCTGTGAACCAAAGAGGCAAGGATACATACGGTCTACTCGGAACAGGATCAACCATAGTTAGATTAGGTTATACAATAGACCGCTGGATAAAAGCGTCAGAGCGTTCTGGTATTACTGTCAATGACGATTGCATTAGATTTCAAGTCGGTACAGCCTCTAGTGCACAGTTGGTACGTTTTGGGCAACCTCTGGAATACCCAAAAAGCTTTGCTGGAAAAACTGTAACACTATCTTGCAAAATTAAAGAAATTGTAGGTCAAATTGAGTTCGGTTTGTTTGCTGGATCAGCGTTTGAAGATCACTGTTTACCAGCCATAGCAATTAACAGCGTCGTAATAGACAAGGCTGGAACATATTCTGTAACGGCAATGGTTCCAACAGATTTTAACGAAGAGTATCTAACTGTTATGTTTCATATGCAAAATAATGCGGAGACCGGCCAGGTTATGCAGGATAACGATTACGTTGATATTGTATGGGTTAAGATGGAATATGGTGCAGTGGCAACGCCGTTTATTCCCCGCTTGCGAGGAGAAGAACTCCAGCTGTGTCAGCGATTTTATGAAAACTTTCTACACAGTATGTTATGTGTAGTTCCGTCAGACACGAGCCGAGTTGCAATACCGTTGATGGGTTTTAAGGTTAAAAAGAGGATATATCCAAAAATCGTAAGCGATGGCTTTTATTTATATTCAAATTCGTCAATTAAGTTAGATACTAGATTAGATACAGCAAATGTGAACATGAATGGGATAGTTTATTTACAACTAACAAATCCAGTAGGTGCAGTTATGTGCTACGTTAAAAATCTAGAAATTGACGCAGAGATATATTAATTCATATGCACTCATAGAGTGTTTTTTTAATATAATTTAGGAGGAAATATAAAATGAAAAAAATTGAATGGTTTATAAGCTCTGTTGTAGGAGCTTTTTTTAGTTTCTTTGGAATATTAGCAATTCCACTAGCATTGTTGGTACCTTGTAATTTGATTGATTACTTTACAGGTATAGCAGCAGCTAAGGTTACAGGTATCAAAATCACAAGTGAGGTATCTTTCAAAGGTATTGTCAAGAAGGTAACAATGTATGTATTAATATTTGTTGGTTTTGGAATTGACTGTATGATTAGCTATGTTACATCAACACTACATATTGATATGGTACTGCCACTGTTATTTAGTGCTATTATTGCTTCATGGTTGGTTATTAATGAGTTGATCAGTATTACAGAAAATTGTGAGAAAATCGGTGTTGAGATACCTTTGTTAGCACCAGTATTAAGGTTTATTAGAAAAAAGATAGAGTCAACTGTAGATGTAGAAAATAAAGAGGAGCAAGAGTAGTTGAAAGGCTACTCTTTGAATAGGAGGAAATCAAAATGGAATTAAAAGATACAGTTGAAATGATGAATAGTGAAGATTACAAAGAAAGATTTAAAGCAGAATATCATCAAACAAAAATTAGATATGATAAGTTGGATGATATGACTGTTAAATATGAAGCAGGAACATTAAATTTTGAACCAAAATGTTCTTTAGAATTATTAAAAGAACAAAAGAAATTTATGGGAAATTATATCCGTTGCTTAAAGATTAGAGCTGAAATTGAAGGTATCGAATTATAGGACATAGGAGGAAAACAAAATGAAGATTAATGTGCATGCAGGACACAATCCTGATGGAAAGATTGCTTGTGGTGCTGTAGGATTAAAGAAAGAATCAACTGTAGATGTAGAGGAGGAATAGAAAATGTCAATATATGCAAGTACAATTTTAAATAAAGCAATCTCTTATATAGGAACAAAAGAAGTTCCAGCAGGATCAAATACTGTTATTTTTAATACAGAATATTATGGAAAGAAAGTCAAAGGAGATTCATATCCATGGTGTTGTGTATTTATGTGGTATGTGTTTAATAAGTGTGGTGCATCTAAATTGTTTTATGATGGAAAGAAAACAGCATATTGTCCCACATTAGAAAATTGGTTCAAAAAAGAAAAAAGATATTATTCTTCTGGACAAGTAGGTGATATCTGTTTCATGGATTTTGGAAAAGGAAGAGCTTCTCATGTTGGAATAGTTGAGAAAAAGAATAGTGATGGTACATATACAATTATTGAAGGTAACACATCAACATCATCAAACGATAATGGTGGAAACGTTATGAGAAGAACAAGAAATGTAAAGAATATTAGAGGTTTTGGTAGACCAAAATATGATGTAAAAGTAAATACATCAATACCTAAAACAACAACATCTTATTATAAAAAATATACAGGAAAGTCTCAAAAAATTGATGAAGTATTAAAAGCAATTGGTGTTCCTAGTAAGTATTATGGATCATGGAAAAAGAGAAAAGAGATAGCTAAAAAGAATGGTATTAAAGAATATACAGGAACTGCCAAACAAAATACAACTCTTATTTCTTTAGCAAAACAAGGAAAACTTAAGAAAGTATAAAACATACGCCTATCCTCATATTGGGGATAGGCTATTTTGCATTTTGTATATCTAATATTCTCTTTTGACAGAAAAGTATCATTAATGTAAAATAATGTAAAAAGGAGGACTTACATTATATGGCAAAAAATAAATTTTATGCAGTAAAAATTGGAAAAAATCCAGGTATTTACGAATCATGGGATGAGTGTGAATTACAAGTTAAAGGTTTTAAAGATGCAAAATATAAATCTTTTTCTACTTTAGAAGAAGCACAAGCATACATAGGACTATCAGATGAAATAAAATCTGATAAGAAAGAAAAAGAAGAAGTAATTGATTATGAGGCTATCGTATCAGAACATTTAAAAAAAGATAGATTAATTGCTTTCACAGATGGTGGATATAGTGGAAAAGATAAAATATGTGGATATGGAGTATATATTTTGGAACCACGAGGTTTACAGCCTATCGAAATAAGTGATATTGTTAGAACAGATAGATTTATAAAATCCAATAATATCGGACCAGAAGTTATAGCAGTTACATCTGCTCTTGATTGGGCATTATCTAAGGGGTATGATAGAATAACTATTTTTCATGATTATGAAGGAATTGGTAAATGGGCAAGAGGAGAATATAAAACTAAATCAGATATATCAAAATGGTTTATAAATAAATTGGATAACGAGTATAATGAAATCCTAGATATAGAATATATTTGGGTACCAGGGCATACTGGTGTAAAATATAACGAAGAAGCTGATAGATTAGCAACGGAAGCTATAAATAAAAATATAAAGCCACAATTTAAAATGAGTGAAACATATTTTAGTTGTAAAAATGTCTGTCAAAAAGATGTTGAAGAGATTATAAAAAAAATAAAAAGAAGTCCTGATATTGATGTTTGTACTTCGAATAAACAAGAAGGTAAAACTATTTTTCATTTGAAAAGTGGTAAGGAAAAAAATACAATAACATTTCATAAAAAGTCAAATACGACTGTTGTTCAAGGAAGACCAAATTCATTATTTTCTTTATTTCTTTCATATTATACAGAAAAAATACCTGATTTTGATTTGGTAATTGCTTATGGTAAGATGCGAAAACAAAGGATAGATGTTGAAGATGTTAATGATATGACGCATGATTTAAACTTACCAGAAGATTTTCCAATAGATGCTATCAAACTTATTAAACAAGCTATTTCTGAAAAAATTGTTTTGGAAAAGAAAAATAAAAAAAATATATTTGACTATGGTCATTATATATTTCCAGCCTGTAGAGCATTAGAAGGAACTATAAAATATTTATTCGAGAAATGTGGAACACATATAACTAAATCTAAAAATGTAGGAGGGTATTTTGGCTGTGATAATAATAGTAAAAGATATTATCTTAAAGGAACAAAATATAATGGACATCCATATAAAAATCATTTAGAAAATACATATAATACATATCGTTCTAATAGACATAGATTAGGACATTTTGGTGAGTTATTGAATGATGAAATAAATGATAGTACTACTATGATGATAGAAACACCTGAATTAGCAATTGAAATAATTGATGAAATTTTAAATACAATTAAGTTTGACTAAATTGTTAACATAGAGTATAATATCTCAATTAAAAGAAATAATGTATTGTAGGGGGTGGTATTTTGTTATGGAAATTTTTAAAATAAAATCAATAGATAGTAATACATTTCTTTTATTACCTATTGATGCTGAAATACCACTAAGTTTTATAATTGAAAGTTTCAATAAAAATAATACAATTGCTTCTGGAAAAATTATAATTGATTTATTAGTATATGTAGGAAGTCGCGATAGAAGATTTAAAATATGTGAATTAAATAATGGTAAAATAAAATTAAGTACATCAGAAACTTTCTATCCAAAAAATGAAATTGTTGAAATGTCATATGATTTATTTAGTGATGTATCAGAAGGTTTAATTGAAAAAATCATCATACCAAGTATACGAAAAAAAATTTTAAATCAAAAAAACAAAAAAATTATGAAAAGTTAATGTTGCACACGTATGTGTGCTTTTTTTATGCTTTTTTGTTCTATTTTGTCGGTTGATATGTAATAACTAATTTATTTATATAAAATAATTTTGAGGTGTATATTATGAACAAAATAGAAATATATAAACAAGCACTAAATGATTGGAATATATTAACTAACAAATTTAATAGTTTAGAAAATAAATCTATAGAAAATATTAAAAGAATCTTTGCTGATCAGATAGAATTTAATCAAATATTCTTTATAATAAATCAAGGTATTGTCAAAGTATATTTGCAAACAGATGA
>JAETUM010000046.1 GCA_021768625.1 Candidatus Stoquefichus sp.
AAAAAAACGAGATAGCAAGTAATTTTTATTTGGTTAGAATAAAGTTCTATCTCGCAGTCTCATTATACAATATATTTTAGAAAAAGAAAAGAGTATTGAACTTTGTCAACACTCTGGCAAGATGATATTTAATCATCTTGTTTTCTTTTTTTGTAAAAACTTATAAACCATCATTTTTTTTGATAAAATACATTTTATAAAATTTGAAGAATATTGGAAAGGAATGAAATAAGTATGAGTAAAAAGTTTTTCTTTTTTGATATAGATGGAACATTGGCAGTAGGAACCCCTGGAGATCAATATATTCCTGAAAGCACAAAGTATACACTCAAAAAGTTAGAAGAAAATGGACATTTTATTGCGATAGCTACAGGAAGAAGTTATGCTATGGCATATCAATATATGCAAGAACTAGGATTTGAAAATATGGTTAGTGATGGTGGAAACGGGATAACGATTCATAATCAATTAATTGAAATAAAGCCATTAGATTATAATAAGTGTATTGCTTTAATAGATGAATGTAAGGAAAAAGGTTATATTTGGGCCTTTTCTCCAGATAATGAAACAAGAAGATTAGCACCAGATGATCGTTTCTTTGACTTTACACATGATGTTTATATGGATACAGTTGTTCAAAAAGGTTTGGATCCAAGAGATTATGAGCAGATTTTTAAAGTTTATGTTGCATGTTATGCTCCTGAGGAAGAGGCATTAGAAACATTAAAAGAGTTACCTTGGTGTCGTTTTCATAAAGAATACTTATTTGTTGAGCCAGGGGATAAGTCAGTAGGGATTAAGGCTATGGTTGATTATTTTCATGGAGATTATAAAGATGTTGTTGTCTTTGGTGATGAGAAAAATGATTTAAGTATGTTTTGTGATGAATGGACATCTATTGCAATGGGAAATGCAATAAGTGAATTAAAAGAAAAGGCAACATATGTCACAACAGATGTTGAAGATGATGGAATATATAATGCTTGTAAACACTTTGGATGGGTAGATTAATATGGATAAGAAGATTATATTTTTTGATGTAGATGGCACATTGTATGCTCCAGGACAAGAGGGAATAAGTGAGAAAGTTAAAAATGCAATAATTCAAACAAGAGATAAAGGACACTTATGCTTTATAGCAAGTGGTAGACCAGATGCTTTTATATCTCAATATATAAAAGAAATGGGATTTGATGGTTATGTTTTAGCAAATGGTGCTCATATTAAATATAGAAATAAGGATTTAAAGGTGAGATATATTGACTATAACTGTCTTAAAGAAATAATAGATAAATTGAAGAAAAAGAATATTGAGTATGTATTTGAAACACCAACATATTCTTATATAGATAAAAAACAAGAAAAGTTACTTCATTTTTATTCAAAATGTAATATAGATTTCTGTCATTTTTGTTATGAATTTGATGAAGATGAAGTTATGCATAAAACAGTAAAAATTGAAGTTTGGGTCAATAATGAAGATGAGTTAAAGTATGTTCAATCATGTCATGATAGTTTTATCTATGAATTACACCCTGATCATCATAGTATGGAAATCTATACTAAAGATGTTTCAAAAGCAATAGGAATATTAGATGTTTTAAACTTGTTGGATATTTCTGTGGAGAATAGTTTATGTTTTGGCGATGGTACTAATGATGTTGAGATGTTTGAAACAGTTGGACATTCAATAGCAATGGGAAATGCAATAGATGTTATTAAAAAAAAGCAGATGAAATATGTTTGAGTGTTCAAGAAGATGGTGTAGCATATAAATTAAAGGAACTATTTGATTTAAAATAGTTCCTTTACTCTTTTTCAATTAATTTTCTTTGATAATAAATATCAGTTTTTAATAATTCTTTATTAATATAGTTAAGACCATATTTTTCTAGTATAGTTCTTTTTTGAGAAAAAAGATTTGTTCCAATACCAAGGTTATCTCCATCAATCTTTGCTCCAATAGATGCCAAAATTGTAGGATACATATCAACGACATTAAATAAACGATTTTTTGTGTTTTGAGTTGTTACAATAGGATTAATAATACAATTATAGGGAGTACGGGTATATTGAGAATCTATATTTGTAAAAAGTTGTGAAGTCATACTTTTATGATCTCCTGTTATAACAATAGTTGTATCTTTATAAAAGTCTTGTTTTTGTAACCATTGTACAAATTCATAAACTTGGTGAGATTGACAAGCTATCACATTTTTATATTGTTCAGAATATTTGTTTGAACATTGATGACATACGTAGCCATTTGGAGTATGTGGATCAATAGTCATAATTTCTATGGAAAAGTGATCATTTTTCTGCGAAATATTATGAATTTCTTTTTTTGCAATATCAAATAGCTTCTCATCTTCATATCCCCAAAAAACATGATAATCTTGAGGAATATATCCAACCTCAATAGCTTTATTATAATCCATAATCTTATAATTGCCATGTTGTTGGTAGTAATTAGAAAGCCCAGCAAAATGAGCATCAGATCCCATAATAACTTCTTGATAGTAGCCTTCTTTTTCTAAAACCTCACCGAGTGAGTAAACACCAGGTAAAAATAATGAATCACTATCATAAGTTTTATTTTCAATAGATAATGAAGAGGTAATTCCAGAGGTTTGTGCAATGACAGAAGCAGTTGTCCATTGTGTTCCTTCTAAAGTTAATGCTCCACCAAGTTTTTCGGTGTTAGAAAAATGTGTATGTTTTAAAGCAAGTTGTTCTAATTCGGGCATTAAGGACTTTTCAAAGCATCCACCATTTTCTTTAGAAAGGTATGATGATTCTATTGATTCTAGGTATATATGTATAAGATTATGTTTATTTTTTTGAAAAGATATGTTAGTACTTTGTGGGTTAGTATAATTTGCTTTATAAAAATCAGATAGTTCTGCTTTATTGGCAAAATAAACAATAATATTAAGCTTGAAACATACAAAGATTAATGAAAGAACAAGAGTTAGAATACAAAAGTGATGATAATAAGGTTTTAAACTCTTTTTGTTTTTTCTTATCTTCTGAATAAAATTTATACCTTGTGATACAAGCAAAGTAGATAACAATGATAAAGGTATAATTTTTATTATATAATCATAGATAATACCAGTATCAACATTTGAAGAAGAGAACTTCATATGAAAGATAATTTGATTGATAGATGGAAATGAAAAAGTGCTTTCAACCCATAATAATGAAAAAAACAATAAAAAACTTAAAAATAGAAAAATACGCATCAATATTATTTTCTTTTTTGTCATACTTAACACCTCAATAGTTATCATACAAAAGAGTTATGAAATTTATGAGAAAAAATATGAAAGAAATTCTAAAAAAACCTGTAAAATTTATTACAGGTTTACTTATTTTATAAGTAGTCTATCATTAGTATGTTCTATAAAACTAATCATTATCAAATACAATTCCTTGTTGATCTCTTCCCTTTTTCATAACTCTAGATATTTCTAAAGAAAGTTTTAACATTGCTTGTTGTTTTTGATAGTCTTTTTCTTTAATCATTCTTATAAATTCTTTAAATTCATATGATAAACGATGAACATCTTCAAAGTTTTTCGTTTCAATAATTCCATCATTATAATGAATAGTATATGAAATCATTTGACTTAATGGTGTATTAATAACAATACATGCTTGATCTCCTTGAATTGTATTCATTACAGGCGCTTTACAATCTTTTGCTGCAATAGCAATAGCTTTAAAAGAACCATAATCAAGAGTCATAATACCAGACGTGTCAATGCTTTTATCAATGTTTGCATGATATTGATTGTTAAGAGGTGCTCCAAATAGTCCTATTAATGCACTAATATTATATACATTGAGATCCATTAAAGCTCCACCTGATTTATGATAATCAAAAGCAGGTAAAATATTTCCCTCTTTAAATGCATTATATCTTGAAGAGTATTGAGAATGGTTAAATGAAACTATTTTTATATTTCCAACTTTTTGAATATCTTCTTTTAAAGATAGAAATGATGGTAAATAGTGAATATTCATTGCTTCAAAAATCATAAGTTTTTTTTCATCAGCAAGTCTGATTAATTCTTCTAGTTCTTTAGGATGAGAGGTTATTGGTTTTTCAATAATAACATGTTTTCCTGCTTTTAATGCTTTTTTAGAAAAGCTATAGTGAAGATGATTTGGTAAAGCACAATAAATTGTATCAATATCACTCTTTAACATTTCCTCATAGTCATAATATGTTCCTGTGAGCTGATATTCTTTTACTAAGTTTTCGGTTTCTTCTTGAGTTTGCTTTGTTCCTAATATATATGTTTCGTCAACATCAAATTCATGATATGTTCTCATAACATCTTTCACAATCATTCCAGTTCCTAATATTCCTAATTTCATTGAAACTCCTCCTTTATTTTAGTGTATGTCGATGTTTTGTATAATCTTTAGCATAGATAAGAGAATAGATAATGCTCAGTATATAATGAAATGTCAATTGTGAATAAAAAGTAGCAATCTTTTGGTCATCTTCCTTATCTGGAATGAGTAGTTGATGATCACAATATTTATATAATATAGAGTTTTTATGAGCAGTTATTGCTATTGTTTGACAATGTTTCTTTTTGAGTGTTTGTAAACAAGCTTTGTATGTATAATGATTACCTGAATAACTAAGAAACAATGCACAATCATTGCTAGTTACATTATAACTCATAGGGATTTCTTCATAGTTTTCTGTGGCTAAAATAGGATAATAATTAATCTTCATTAACTTATTCATAAAAGTCATCGCAGTAATCTTAGAATCTCCTATAGCATATATAAATAAACGCTTTGATTGAATTAAAGTATTAACGATCTTTTCAAGAGAAGGTATGTCTAATTGAGAGTTAATAAGATCTATACTTTCCTTATATAAACTTCCTATATTATTAATAATTTCTGATATTGACTCCTGTTGATAAAAAGGAGCACTAAAATCAATAGACTGGTGAATATATTTTTGTGATTCTATTTCTTTTATAAATGCAAATTTAAAGTCTTTAAATCCTTTATACCCTAATTTTCTACATATCCTAATAATTGTTGCATTAGATGTATAAGTTTCTTGTGCTAAATCTTGAATAGACATATAAATAATTTTCTCTGGGTTATTTTGAATATAGTTTATAACGTTTTGTTGAGAATCAGTAAATTGTATATCTTGAAAGTTCATAGAATCACCTCATCATTATTATAACAAAAAAGAAGGTATAACGAACAAAGATTTTTATCTTTAGACATTAAGCTTTATTTGAGGGATAGAGGATTCATTTTTTTGTCAAATAGACAAATCTTATTATGGTGTCTAGACATACTTAGACTTAATGTCTAAGAAATAGACATTATTAGAGGATTTGTCTATTTTATATTTAAAAAATAGAAATACAATAAAAGCATACAAAGTTCTATGAAAGTTAAGACATAAAATAAAAATATGTCTTAATAAAATATCTTTGTATTTAGGAATAAGATAACTAAATGAAAGGAGATGATTGTTTTGAAGAGAACTCAGATAGCTCAGTATGGATATGTCCTTATAGCAATTACATTTTATGTGTTGGGAATGATTTATATGATATTACCTCAAATATCTTGTTTCTCATTTGATATATTAAGTGGGATTATTCTTATTGTTTACGGTATTATCAAAATTATTGGGTACTTTTCTAATGATTTATACTGCCTTGCCTTTCAACATGATCTTGCAAGTGGTTTGTTCCTTATAGCATTGGGAATCATTACCTTGGGATACAATCATAAAATTCAAGACTATGCATCGATTGGATTAGGTGGATTAATTTTATTAGATAGTTTACTAAAAATTCAAACATCTGGAGATGCAAAAAGATTTGGCTTAAAAAATTGGTATTGTATTTTAGGACTTTCTCTTATAGCTGGAGTGTTTGGCTTTTTGACAATTATGTGTACATTTCAAAAAGAAATACCAATTCGATATGTTATAGGATGTGCATTATTATCTGAAGGGCTCATGAGTCATTATCTTATTTATTATACAGTAAAAAAAGAAAAACGTTTATTGCCTTATAAAGATAATCAGTAGAAAGAAGGAGGAAATGATTATGAATGTATCAACAACTTTAAAAAAACTAGGGCTAGAACAGACTTTTAATTATTTATATAAAGATCCTGAGAAAAACATGTTAAAATTAATGGATTGGGCAGATAAGTTTGCAGGTGGTGAATTTATAAATCAACGTCTTATTGTTAGAGAAGCAATGACGAATCCAGAACACCCATATTATAATTTTATTAGGCATATCATTAGAGATGTTGATCCCCATGTTATGAAAACAAGCGTAGTTAATTTCTTTGTTAATTCTGTGTTAGTAGGATGGCCAAAACAAGAGGAACTTCGTAAAAAATATAATTGTAATATTCCTTGGACAATCTTATTAGATCCTACTTCAGCTTGTAATTTACATTGTACTGGATGTTGGGCAGCAGAATATGGAAACAGATTGAATTTAAGTTATGAGGAAATTGATAGTATTATTCAACAAGGAAAAGAATTAGGGGTTTATATGTATATTTATACTGGAGGAGAACCATTAGTACGTAAAGAAGATTTAATACGTATTTGTGAAAAACATAATGACTGTATTTTCTTATGTTTTACAAATGCAACATTAATTGATGAAGATTTTGCTAATGATATGCTTCGTGTAGGAAATTTTATACCAGCTATTTCTTTAGAGGGATTTGAAACTGCAACAGATGGTAGACGTGGTAGTGGAGTCTATAACAAAGTTATAAAGGCTATAGAATTATTACGTCAGAAAAAATTAATCTTTGGAATTTCATCTTGTTATACAAGTGCAAACTTTGAATCAATAACTTCAGAGGAGTATTATGATTCTTTAATAGATTTAGGTGCTTATTTTATTTGGTATTTTCATTATATGCCAGTGGGAAATGATGCATCTCCAGAATTAATGCCTACTCCTCAGCAACGTGCAGAAACTTATCATCGTATTCGTAAATATCGTTCAACAAAACCTTTGTTTGCGATGGACTTTCAAAATGATGCTGAATATGTAGGAGGATGTATTGCAGGAGGACGTAGATATTTTCATATTAATGCTAATGGTGATATAGATCCATGTGTTTTCATTCATTATTCTGATTCAAATATTAGAGAAAAGACAATACTTGAGGCATTACAATCTCCAATGATGATGGCTTATCATGAGGGGCAACCATTCAATGAAAATATGTTACAACCATGCCCAATGTTGGAAAATCCTGATAAATTAAGAAGCATGGTTACGAAAGCAGGGGCATATTCAACAGATTTGCAATCACCTGAATCTGTAGAGCATTTATGTTCAAAATGTGACAAATATGCAAGGTGTTGGAAACCTACAGCTGATGAACTATGGCAAAAACATAAATAAAATAATGAGGTGAGAAAGTTGGCAATGAAAACAGCAATTGTAACTGATAGTAACAGTGGAATTTTTGAGGAAGAAGCAAAAAAATTAGGTATTTATAGTATATCAATGCCTATTATCATAGAAGAAAAGACATACTTTGAGGGAAAAGATTTATCTTATAAAGATTTTTATCAATCTCTTATAGAAAATAAGAAGGTTTCTACTAGTCAACCTTCATTAGGGGATGTCATTGATACTTGGGATCATTTATTATCATTAGGATATGAAGATATTGTTTATATTCCTATGTCAAGTGAGTTGAGTGGTTCTTACTATACAGCCTATATGCTGGCAAGTCATTATGATGGAAAAGTCCAAGTTGTTGATAATCACCGTATTTCGGTCACACTTAAACAATCTGTTTTAAATGCGAAAAAGTTAGCTGAAAGTGGGTGTTCTGCTTTTGAAATAAAGCGAATATTAGAGGAGAATACTTATGAATCTATTATTTATGTTGGAGTAGAGACCTTAGAATATTTAAAGAAAAGTGGACGTGTAACTGCAGCAGGTGCAGCTATTGGATCTATCCTACATATTAAACCACTTCTTGTTATTAAGGGTGGCAAACTAGATGCTTATGCAAAGGTAAAAGGAACAAAAAAGTGTAAAAAAACGTTATTAGAAGCAGTTAAAAAGGATGTTGAAAGATTCCATGAAAATGGAAATGAAATAAGTATTGGTGTGGCAAGCAGTTTTCTTAGTCCAGAAGAAGATAAAGAATGGATGGATATGGTTCAAAAAGCTTTTCCAGAAGAAGATATATTTTATAATCCTCTCACATTGAGTATTGGATCTCATGTAGGACCTGGAGCTTTTGGAATAGGAATAAGTAAAAAAATTTAAAAAACATTACTATTTTGTAATGTTTCACAAGAATTGTTTTTACATTGTTGCCCTAATAAAGGCTCGATCACTTGAACCTGCAAATAAACTTGAAATACGAGAAAATGCTTCAGCAATATCATAATTCATATCTTCATCTAACCAGTCTAAAGCAATACCAACTAATGCGCTTTTATAAAATCGTATAAGTAATTCTTTATCATGTGGATATATTGGTAAATCTTCAGTAAGAATACTCACATATTTATCAACAAAATATAAAGTCATTCGATCTAAACTGTTTAAAAAAATATCACGATGTAAGGAATGATATATATTAAGAATGGCTTTTTTTCTTGAAAGGCTATTTTGAATGATAGGGGTCATACAATCACCTATTGAATTAAATTCATTATGACTTTTAATGATATTATCTGCTTCTTGCTTTATGACACGTTCTAATAATTCGGGGATATCTTGGAAATGATAATAAAATGTGTTTCGATTAACATGGCATCGTTCGATAATATTTTTAACAGTTATCTTATTGTATGGTTTTTCTTCTAGCAGTTCCCAAAAACAATCTATAATAGCCATTTCAGTACGATTCATTTTTATCATTCCCTCCTAATTATTGACATAATTTTATCATGAATCTAGAGTTTCTACAAGATTTTATGTTTGTTAATAAAGTATTGAGTGAGAGGTGAGCTATCTTGAATAAACAAAAATGAAGTAAGATATTATTACATTTGATTTCAATTATATTTCTACTATCTTTAATATATTTTGTATTTCATAGAGATTATCAAGAAATTATAAAATGTGTAAGTCAAATATCAATTTTAGAATTCTTTTATATTTTAGTAATGGGGATAGGTTATGTATTATTGGATTCAGCATCCTATTACATAATGATTGTATTTCAATTTCCAAATTTAAAGTTCAAGCAAGCTATGAAGGTCACACTTCTTGGGGTATTTGCAAATATTTCAACATTTCATGCTGGGACAGTGCCTATACAAAGTTATTATCTTTATCGGCAAGGAATTGGAGTTGGGACTGGAATAGGAACAATGATTTTAGAATGTGTATTTCATAAATTAGCTGTCTTTATTTATGCAATGTTTGTAATTGTAATGCATATCAATTGGCTTAGAGATACCGTTCCAGAACTTATGAAGTATATTTATTTAGGAATTGTTATAAATGCATCTATTATTTTTATTTTGTTATTATTGTGTACATGGAAAAAAGTTCAGAATATTTTATTAATAATTATTAATAAGTTACCTGATAATGAGAAATGGCATGAAAGAAAAGTAGACTGGACAGCGAACCTAGAAGCATTATATAGTGAATCAAAAAGAATATTGAAAGATCGAAAATGCTGCTGGTATGTGATTGCTACAAATTTACTTAAATTATTTTGGGTTTTCTCAATTCCATTCGTTTCTATGCACATATTAGGTTATACATCTTTATCTTTTAAACAAACACAAATTTTATCTTCAATGATGTTTTTGATTATTGGTGTACTTCCAAATGTAGCAGGTGTTGGGCCAACTGAAGTTGCATTTCTAATGTTATTTTCGCCATATATAGGATATATTGCTGCGTCATCATCACTTGTTTTATATAGAGTGGCAGATTATTTTTGCCCTTTTATAATGAGCGTATTTGTATTTATAAAAGAGAAAAATAATCTAATGTATGATTTAAAAGAAAAGAAGTTAAGCAAATAGAGATATTATAAATATAATGAAAAAGTGTAAAATTTAAGGAGGTATTAAAATGAGTAAAAAAATATTCACATCTGAATCTGTAACTGAAGGACATCCTGATAAAATATGTGATCAAATTAGCGATGCTATTTTAGATGAAATACTGAAAAAGGATCCTATGGCACATGTTGCTTGTGAGACAGTAACAACAACAGGAATGATATTAGTTATGGGAGAAATAACAACAAATTGCTATGTTGATATTCCTAAAATAGCAAGAAATGTAGTATTAGATATTGGATACAATTGTTCAGATTTTGGTTTTGATGGACATACATGTAATGTTTTAACAGCTATTGATGAACAGTCACCCGATATAGCGATGGGAGTTAATAATGCTTTAGAAACAAGAAATAGTAATGAAAATGAAAATGGTGCAGGAGATCAAGGGATGATGTTTGGCTATGCTTGTGATGAAACAAAAGAATTTATGCCCTTGCCTATTATGCTATCACATAAACTTTGTAAACAATTAACAGAGGTTAGAAAGAATAACACATTACCATATCTTAGACCAGATGGAAAAAGTCAAGTTAGTGTAGAG
The DNA here is from genome assembly GCA_021768625.1 of Candidatus Stoquefichus sp. GTDB lineage: Bacteria > Bacillota_I > Bacilli_A > Erysipelotrichales > Coprobacillaceae > MGBC163490. The sequence goes on from JAETUM010000046.1 coordinate 10,635, forward strand.
TATGAAAATGATGAAGTAAAAAGAATTGACAGTATTATTATTTCTACCCAGCATTCTGATAGAGTTAGTATAGAACAGATTCGTAAAGATATCATTGAAGATGTTATTCATAAAGTTGTTCCATTGGAACTTATGGATAAAAACACAAAGATTTTTGTAAATCCTACAGGAAGATTTGTTATAGGGGGTCCTCAAGGAGATAGTGGATTAACGGGACGAAAAATAATTGTTGATACTTATGGAGGTATGGCTAGACATGGTGGAGGAGCTTTTTCGGGAAAAGATCCAACAAAGGTTGATCGTTCTGCTGCATATGCTGCAAGATGGATTGCAAAAAACATTGTTGCAGCTGGTTTAGCAAAGAAATGTGAAATACAAATTGCTTATGCAATAGGGGTGGCAGAACCAGTAAGTATAAATATAGATACCTTTAATACAAGTTCTTATACAGAGGAACAATTAATAGAAATTATTCATCAAGTATTTGATTTACGTCCAACTGCTATTATAAATACTTTGAATTTATGTCGACCAATTTATCGTCAAATTGCAGCATATGGGCATTTTGGTAGAGAAGATATTGATGTACCATGGGAAAAAACAGATAGAATAGATGAAATTTTAAGGGTTGCCGAAAGTTTATAATATAAATTATTAGTTTAATTAAAAATATAATAGAAGGGAAAAGGGATTATAGCCTTTAAATGAAAAGCACTTAGATTCTTATGAAGTCTAAGTGCTATTTTCATATAATAAATAATTTTATTAAAATTTATTTGATAATTTTAAAATGTTGACCAGGTTTAATAAAGTCTAATAACATTAATTCTTCAGGTCTAACTGTAGCAACTAAGTTACGTTCACCATCATTAGGAATCTCAGTTAAAACAATTTCTAATTCTCCACGATAATGTGCTAAGTTATCATTAACAACTAAGACATCTCCTCTTGTAAAGAACTTTTTACCTGGATCACGGTAAGGAATTGATTGTGATTTCAATTCTTTATTCATACTTTCAGATTCTACATATAAATCTTGTACACTCTTCTTTTCTTTGAATTTAATTCTTGGGAATGAAGATCTTAACATAAATGATGAATGATCATAACGATCCCAATGAGGTCCAAAGTCATACATGATAAGTTTTTCATTATCAGTGATTTCTGCAACTTCATCAACTTTAATTTCTAATGCTTGATAATTAATTTTTGATAAAGCTTCTAGTTCAGCTTCAGTAGCAGGATAATTTCCAACTAAAATATCATCAACATCACCAGTTGCTAATAAATAACGAGCTTGTAAATCTATTGGTAATCCTCTCATGATTTCTACAGTTGGTAAACCACAGAATACTTGCCAAGGACCAATTGTGTTATCATTATTACTAGAAACAAAAGCAGCAGTATGTAAATTAAGTTCTTTCCAATATCTATTAAAATCTTGGAATAAATCAAAATCAAGACCAGTATAACGTTCTGGGAAAAAGTTGTGGCACATAATCATTTGATCTTTGTTTCCACCTTGATTAATTAATAATTCTACGCCAGCATCCATACTTGCATTAAATTCAATTTTAATGTTATATGGGTTACGAGTAAGTTGTATATCACCTTGAGTTCCAAAGTTACCATCCATTCTAATAATATCTAGTCCCAAATCAGCAAAAGGTTTAAGGTTATCAGGTGTAGCTCCAATAATTTCAAAAACTGCAGGATTTGTATCTGCGGCTACTTCAAATCCTAATTCATGAGCCTTTGCCATGAATTCTTTAAATTGAACCATATAAGATTCTCTTTCTTCCTCTGGAATAGATAAGAAACAAGTGAAAATTCTGCTAAATCCCAAACTAGCAGCTTTTTCCATATAAGCGTATACCTCTTCCATAGGTGTTTTATCAGGGTATACAGAAATACCAAGTTTATGCATTTTCGTTTTCCTCCTTTAATAAACTCATATATTCATATTATAGCAGTTTTTATAATATTATTTAAGACAAAAAAATATTTTCTATAAATTTTATTAGATTTGTACTATAATACTAAAAAGAGAGGAGTGTTCATATGAGCTTAGAAATATGTTTATCGTTTGTTGTTACATTTCTCATAAGTTTAGCTCTTGTTCCTATTGTAGGAAAAATTTCAAAAAAACTTGGTATTATTGCTCATGTTAATAATCGAACAATACATAAGGGAATTATTGCACGAACAGGTGGATACGCTATATATATTGCATTTTTAATAGGAGCAATGATTTTCCTAAAGACAGACACACAAATTAATTCTATGCTTATTGGTGGATTTATTATATTTTTAACTGGATTTTATGATGATATTCATGATCTTTCTCCTAAATTTAAGATGTTAGGACAAGTGATTGCAGCATTGATTGTTATATTTTATGGAGATATATCTTTAAAAGGATTCACTCTTCCATTTTTGCCATCACAAATTTCTTATATTATAGCAATTATTATTACAATTGGATGGATTGTTGGTATTAGTAATGCAGTGAATTTGATTGATGGATTAGATGGTTTATGTGGGGGTATTTCTATTATCGTTTTAGTGACTATTTCATTGACATCACTCACATATGGGAGAACGGATATTTCTTCATTATCTTTATTATTAGCTGGGGCTATAAGTGGATTTTTGGTATATAACTTTCATCCTGCATCTATCTTTTTAGGTGATTGTGGAGCATTGTTTATTGGTTATATGATTGCAGTTATTTCCTTATTGGGATTTGGTTATAAGAGTTCATCTTTCTTTACTTTAGGGGCACCTATTGTTGTATTGATGGTACCTATTATGGATACATTAATTGCAATTATTAGACGTAAAGTTCATCACAAAAGTTTTAGTGAAGCAGATCGTAATCATTTGCATCATAAATTGATGTTTTCTTTAGAATTAGGACAAACAAAAAGTGTACTTATTTTATATGGTTCGACTATCTTATTTTCATTATGTTCTTACTTATATTTATATGATAGAATTGCAGCAACGATTTTGTTTCTTACATTAATGTTACTATTTGAAATATTTGTTGAGGCAACAAATATGATAGATCGTAAGTATAAACCAATATTAACGATTGCAAATATTTTTATTAAGAGTGAGTATTTACCTTCTATTAAAGATACAAAACCATATCGAAAAATTGCACATAAGGCAAAGAAACAATATGCGATTATTTTAGTTTTATTATTAGGAATAGTTTTTTCTTTGATTTTTATTATTAATAATGATAATGAAAAAGAAGTAAAATATGATAATAAAGTTGTTTATGAGGAATCAAAGAATGAAACAAAGATTATGGAAGATATATATAATCAGTTAAAAGTAGCTGTTAATAATGATAATAGAGCAGATATTGGGCAATTAGTAGGAGCATACTTTATTTGTGATTATTATACTTTATCAAATAAAAGTATTAATCAAATTGGAGGAATAGATTATTTCTATAATAATAAAAAGGATAACTTTAAAACATATGCTCAAGATGATTATTATAAAGTTGCAAATGAATATATAAATAATCATACAAATACTCAAGAAGTCATAAATTATGAAATATTATCATATGATAAATCAACAAAAGCATTAAAGGGATTAGAGGATTATAGTTATTATGATTTAAAGATTAAACTTCATTTTAATGAAATGAATTCAATTATTGAGTCAGATGAAATCACAACAACTGTAACTCTTATAGAAAAAGATCAAAAGTTTAGTGTTATAGCTATAGAAGAGTAAAGGAATTCCAAAAGAATTCCTTTTTACATTTTAAGAAAATATATACAATAGATATAAAAATGTTATATACTAAAAAAGTAAAAGTTTATCATATTTGTTGGTTGAAATATTTCATTAAACTGGAATTAGGTGAAAATCCTAAGCTGTCCCGCAGCCGTAAGAGGGAGTTAATGCAAAATGTCACTGAGAAATTGGGAAGACGCAAAGACGTTGAACTTGAGCCGGAATACTTGCCAACATCTAAGAATACACTTTACGGAGTATAAAGTAGTTCTCGTATAAAAGAGAGAAGAAGACTGTCTTTTTAGCGGACCTACCAAATAAGGGAGGAAAGAAAATGAAGAGAATTTTTACAAGTTTAGTTGTATGTTTTTTAACTGTTTTTTTAACAGTATCAAATGCGTTTGCTATAACATATGATACAAAAAAAATAGACGATGCTTATGAAAAGATTGTAGAATATTATCAGAATCATAAGACATTAGAAAGTCCTGATGAAATCATTGCTGTTGAGGTATTGGGACTAGAGGTTGAATCAGGATATCAAATACCTGATTTAGAATCACAAGACTTTGAAACATTATCAGTTGGGGATTTAACAAAGTCAATTATTGCGTTTACATTAATTGGAAAGGATCCAAAAAATATTCAAGGAAAAAATCTTGTGGAATTATTAGAGAGTTATGTTAATGAAGATGGAACAATTAAAAATAGTTCAGGACATGGAGATGTGATTTGGACATTATTTGCATTAGAAACAATTTCATCAGACAAAGTGACAAGTGTTGCAGATCAATTGGTTAAGACAAGTGTTGATGGTGGATATGGATATACATATGGTGGTGTTAGTTATGCTAGCCCAGATACAACAGGATGGGCTATTGAAGCTTTAACAGTAGCTGGAAATGAAAGATATGCAAAGAGTATTCAAGATGCTAAAGATTATTTGGCTACCAAAACTGATGGTAATGCAGGATATAGATTTGATGAATATAGTAGTGCAAATGGAGATACACAATCTTGTGTTTTAGAAGGATTATTTGTTAATGATAAAAATGCTGTTATAAATGGGGAATATGATAATGGAAATGTTAATCCAATTGATGTTTTATTGTCATATCAATTAGAAGACGGTTCATTTAAATCTGAAGTTTATGATGGTTGGACACCAACAGGAGAGTATGCATTTAATGCTTATACAACAATGGAAGCAGCAAGATGTTTAGGTGCATATAAATTAGGAAGTTTTGTTTATAAAGCTAAAGCGGCTTATGATTCTTTTGAAATGAAAGAACCTGTTCATGAAGAAGAACAAAAACCACAAACTCCAAATCAAGAAGATAAGACAAAACCTGTTGTTAAAACAGAAAATGAAAAACCAGTTGTAAAGAATGAAACTCAAGAGAAGAAAAATGAAACAACTTCTCATCAAGCAAAGGTTGTAAAAACAGGAGATAGTAATGATGCAACACAATTTATATTGATGTTGATGCTTTCTGGTGGATTATTCTTAGGATTAAAGAAGAGAAATGAAGAAAATTATTAATTTATTATCAAAAATGGATAAAACAAAAAGAATTGTAATATTATTTATTACAATTTCTTTTGTTTCTATTATAGGTATATCGTGCTATCGTTCTATAAATAAAAATCAACCAGTAGAGCAAGATATTGTTATTAATGATTCTTATAAAGATGAATCAATAAATAATGATGATTCTTCTCAAGAAGAAGTCAAAAAGGATACTGAAAAGAAAGATCCAGATCAAGAAAAGCAAGTTATTGAAAAAGAGAATAACTCTCAAACTCAGAAAAAAACAGAAAACAAGAAACAAAATAATAATGATGTAAAGACAAGTCATTCCCAAGAAGTTAATAAAAAGAATGAGACAAATAAAGAGGAAAATAAAGAGCCACAAGAGAAACCAGATAACCAAACAAAACCACCTGTAGTAGTTGATTCTATTCAAATAAAAGTAGAAGGTATGGGACAAACTATGATGAGTGGAAAATTAGAAATAGATGAAAATAGTACAGCATTAAGTGTTTTAAAGACTTTGGCATCAAACAATAATGTGCGTATATTAACATCAGGTTTTGGATCTATGACCTATGTAAGAGGTATAGGCGATTTAGTTGAGAAAGAACATGGTAATGGATCAGGATGGATGTATAAGGTTAATGGAACGTCTCCAAATATAGCTGCAGGAGGTTGTTCTTTAAAAAATGGAGATTCTGTTGTTTGGTATTATGTGTATAGTGATTAGATATGAGTAAAGTTAAGATGATTAGTTTGATAGGAATATTAGCTGCGGTTAATATTGCTTCTCGTATGGGATTACAGGCATTACCTAATATTAAGCCTGTCACATCTATTATTATTATTTCAGTTATGATTTTTGGATTGTCTTTTGGGGTTAAATTGACAATTGTTACAACTATTGTATCAAATATATTTTTGGGTATGGGAATATGGACTTTTTTTCAAATATTAGCATGGATCGTGATTTGTTTGTTGACACAAATTGTTGTGGATTTTTATCGTAAAATAAAGAAAGAACCTCATCTTATTGTTATGGCATGTTTTTCTTTTTTGATGGGGTATGTTTTTGGACTTATTGTTTCTTTAGAACAATTGATGATAGGTGGTCCAGGATTGTTTTTAACATATTATACTGCTGGTTTTGTTTTTGATACATTGCATGCTATTGGAAATTTCTTTTTCTATCTTATTTGTGCACCTATTTTGACAAAGATATTTATAAATGAGAAGCAAAAATTTATATAAAATAAAAAAAGATTGTATTTTTTAATTCATTGTGTTATTATAGCAATGCTTATGTATAAAAAATTTAAAGAAAAGGAGGTATCATAATGATTTTAAATGCATTATTAATGATTGTTTCGGTTGCTCTTATTATTGTATGCCTATTACAAAGTGGAAAATCTGATGGTATTGTCAATGCGTTGACAGGACAAAGTTCCAATCTTTTTGCTCATCAAAAAGAAAGAGGAGCTGATTTGATACTTTCTAGGATTACAGTAGGACTTGGAATTGCATTCTTTGTTCTTGCTATATTAATTAGAATGGGTTAATAAATAATAGGGCACAAATATGTGTCCTATTTTTAATTTTGGATATACTAAAAAGGAGGTGAAATCATGAGAGAAGATATTTTAAAGATATTAGAGGATCAAACATTTACACATAGGAAGATAGACGAATTGGCACAATATTTTCATATGACAAGTACGCAAGATTATATAAGCTTTATCAAATTGATGAACAGCCTAGAAGATGAAGGACTTATCATTCGTAATAAAATTAATGAGTATTATTTAATCAATCAATTACAATATTATAGTGGAATGATTGAAATGAATAAAAGAGGTTTTGCATTTGTGAAGGTGGATGAAGAAAGAGAATTTTATATTCACGAAACCAATATGAAAGATGCTTATGATAAAGATATAGTTTTGTTAGAAAAAATTCCATCTCAAGGAGCAAGAGAAGAAGGAAGAGTTGTTCGTGTTTTAAAACGTGGGCAATTACGTTATGTAGGTGAAGTCAAAAAAGGAAAAAGAGATTATTATATACAAGTAGATGATATTAAGTTTCCTAAACCTATTTTTGTGGATCATGCTCATATGCATGGAGCTGTCTTAGGTCATAAAGTTGTTGTTGAGATAAAGACTTTTAAACCACAAATAAAGGGAGATATTGTTAAAATTATTGGGCATAAAAATGATCCTGGTATTGATATTTTATCTATAGTTCATGCTCATGATGTGGATATTGAATTTCCTCAAGATGTTTATGAACAGATAGAAACAATTCAAGATCAAATTGATCCTGAAGATATTTGTCATAGAGTTGATTTAAGAAATGAAGTTATAGTGACTATAGATGGTGATGATGCTAAGGATTTAGATGATGCTATTTCTTTAAAGAAAATGGATAATGGAAATTATCAATTAGGAGTCCATATTGCAGATGTGTCTTATTATATAAAGGAAGGTTCACCTTTAGATAAAGAGGCTATCAAAAGAGGAACATCTATTTATTTAGTAGATAGAGTTATTCCTATGTTACCTCATAAATTATCTAACGGTATTTGTTCGTTGAATCCGCATGTTGATAGATATACGATTAGTTGTATGATGGAAATTGATAATCGTGGAAATGTTGTTAATCATGATATTATTCCATCAGTTATTCATTCATCATATCGTATGACATACAATAATGTGAATAAAATATTAGATGGAGATAAAATTGTTCAAGAGGAATATAGAGATGTTGTTGATTTGTTCTTTTTAATGCAAGAACTTGCAAGTTTGTTAAGACAAAAACGTGATGCAAAAGGAGCTATTGATTTTGATGTCAATGAAGCAAAAGTCCTTGTAGATAAAAAAGGAAAGGCAATAGATGTTGTATTACGTACAAGAGGGAATTCTGATAAGATTATTGAAGAATTTATGTTATGTGCTAATGAAACGGTTGCAGAACATTTTAAATGGTTAGAGTTACCATTTATCTATCGTATTCATGAACATCCAAAACTAAAGAAGTTACAACAATTTGTTTCAATTGTTAAACCTTTAGGATATACGATAAAAGGTTCTTTGGAAAATGTTTATCCAAATGAGTTGAGTTCTATTATAGAAGCCTCAAAAAATACAGAAGAACATACGATTATTGCAACACTTTTATTACGATGTATGCAAAAGGCTAGATATGATGAACAGTGTTTAGGTCACTTTGGGCTAGCAGATGAGTATTATACACATTTTACATCACCAATACGTCGTTATCCTGATTTATTGGTTCATAGATTGATTCGTACATATCTCTTTGAACAAAAAATGGATAGTATTTCTCATTATCAAGAGGTAATTCCTTATTTAGCTGAGCAATCTTCTAATAGGGAAAGAGAATCTATTGATATTGAAAGAGAAGTTACTGATATGAAAATGGCAGAATATATGTCTTATCATATTGGTGAAGAGTTTGAAGGTATGATTTCATCTATTACACAATTTGGATTTTTTGTGGAATTGGAGAATACAATAGATGGATTAGTTCATATGAATGAACTGAAAGATGATTATTATCATTATGATGAAAAGAATCTGATATTAGTTGGAGAAATGACTGGAAAAACATATAAGTTATCAGATAAGGTAAAAGTAAGAGTTATTTCTTGTGATAAAAAGGAAGGAACAATTGATTTTGAACTAGTTGGACAAAAGTCAAGAATAAAAAACAAGAAAACAATTCATATAAATGACAAAAAATTAAAGACAAATCATAAGAAAAAGGGTAAAATAAATAAGTCAAGAAGACAAAGAAAGTTTATTAGAAAAAGATAAGGCGGTGATATGTATGAAAATTGTTTCTCAAAATAAAAAGGCTTATCATGATTATTTTATATTAGATACTTATGAAGCAGGTATTGAATTAAAAGGAACAGAAATTAAGTCTGTGCGAAAAGGAAGTACAAACTTAAAAGATGCTTTTATTCGTATAAAAAATGATGAAGCATATATAGAGAACATGCATATTGCTCTTTATGAACAAGGAAATCGTTTTAATCATGAACCACTTCGTACAAGAAAACTTCTTTTGCACAAAAAACAAATAAAAAAATTACAAAAAGAAGTCAAAGAAAATGGTTTAACAATTGTACCTACGAAACTATATTTTAATACATCAAAGTTAAAAATAGAAATTGCTTTAGCGCGTGGGAAAAAATTGTATGATAAACGACAAGATTTAAAAGCTAAAGATGCAAAAAGAGATGTAGAAAGAGCATTGAAAAATGCTTACTAATGGGGGCGTCTTGGATTCGACAGGGGTTAGTTTGAATAGAATTGCAGCCGTAGGCATACGTTAAATGCAACAAAAAATATCTGGAAACAGACAACAATTATCTTTCGCTTGCTAGTCGACGTTAGACTTTAGCGAATATCAGCCTTTAAGATACCTATGCTTAAAGAACTGGTAACATATTTTATAGGTTAAGGATATGTAGCGTCTGGATACATATCTCGAAAAATAACAGAATCGCTAAGTGAAAGACTGCTTGTGGATCGTAGCTTAGTTAAATTCATTCGACAAGATAAGCTGTAGAAGTTCTATATGGGACGACTTTTGGACGCGGGTTCGATTCCCGCCGCCTCCACCAAATGAAATGTATAGTTTGGATGTCATTGTAAAAAATACTGATTTATTTAAATAAAATCACAATTTCATACCAAATTTAAAAAAGACCATTTACCATGGATATCATCAAAAACAGATAGATGCCATGCATGATATATGGTCTTTTTTTATTAATAGTTCACCCAATTTGGATGTCAATAATTTTTAAAATGATTGTTATTGATAGAGATGAATTGTATAATAAATTTAATAGAAATAGAAAGATAAATTACAAGTTTTTTATAAAAATAATAAAGAAGTTTTTAAATAATCTAGATTGTTTTTTCATTAAATGATATCATTCTTTCACAAATAAATAGTAATATGTAAATGATACGATAAGTAGCATAAATGTAAAGCTACATTGCTTTAAATAATTGTTTCTAAATAGTATATTAAATCTGTTAGGAGGAAAATTTATGAAATTAAATGAAAAGATAAAAGAATATAGAAAAATATTTAATTTATCACAAGAACAACTTGCAGAAAATATGGGAGTTTCTAGGCAAGCTATTACCAAGTGGGAAAATGATGAAGGACTGCCAGAAATAGGGAACCTAAAATTGTTATCAAAACTTATGGGTATTTCTATTGATTATCTTTTAGATGAGAGTAAAAGGTTAGAATATCCTATGAAAAGAAGATGTTTGAGATGTAATGTTGAAATGATAGAAGATTTTGATGTTAAAGTTGAAGGAGCAGGCTATGGAATTAAAATAACTCAACAAGGTTTATTTAAAGATAATTTAGGAAAAGTACAATGTGCGATATGTCCAGAATGTGGATATATGGAAACTTATATCGAAGATACAAACAAAGTAAAAAAAACATTGAAAAAGTAATTAAAATTACAATTTATAGTGATATGTCATTTTTTGTTAGATAAAATAGTTTGTTTGCCTGTTATTAATATGATAGAGTTATTGGAAAAAATTAACATTGTAAATGTAATTGTGTATTATGCTTAGACCAGTGTTATATAAGTATAATTGTGCACTTTGATGTAAAAAACGTGTATAAATTTCAAATGAAAAGGTTAGGATATTATGAACCTATTTTTTGAACAAAATATGCAAGATCTATTATAGGTCTTGTTTTTTCTTTGAAAAAATTTCTTATATTGATCTGGGCTCATGTAGTTATGAGCATTATGAAATATGAAAGGATTGGATATAGTAATATTAGTTATATAGTTTTACTATGGCGAAAATGAAATACTCTTCATTTAAGATGTTCCTGTAGTTTGCTAATACTTATGTAATAGCTATATGCATTTTTTTATGAGGAGTGGACAAACTATAAATGTCATTGAAAATGTTAATACCATTTGTTACAATTTATTCAACATATATTTGCTAATCTTTCACAGTAAATTAAGGAGGTATGATTATGGATTTTTATAAAGAGGCATTGACATTGCGTGAGGAAACTGTTTCTCATCGACGCTGGTTGCACAGTAACGCAGAAGTAGGACTTCATATGCCAAAAGCACAAAAATATGTTATGGATCAGTTAAAAAAATATGGATTGGATCCACATCCCTGTGGTCATGGAGTAACTGCAGAGTTAGGGCGAGAAGGAAATAAAACAATTTTACTTAGAGCGGATATGGATGCATTACCTATGGCAGAGGAAAGTGGTGAGAGCTTTTCCTGTCCAACTGGCACAGAGGCTCATACCTGTGGTCATGATTTCCATACAGCCATGTTACTAACAGCAGCAAAAATGCTCAAAGAAAATGAATCTATGTTGGCTGGCAAGGTTCGATTTATGTTTCAAACTGCTGAAGAAACCTTTGAGGGAGCAAAAGATATGTTAGCAAATGGAATACTAGAAGGGGTGGATGCAGCACTAGCTTATCATGTTGGCTCTGGCAGGATGCCTGTAGGTTTATTCATGTATAATAGTGGTGGACCCATGATGTACTCTGTAGATGGTTTTAGAATTACGATTCATGGACGAGGTGCCCATGGTGCTTATCCACATAGTTCCATCGATCCAATTAATATTGGTGTCCATATTTACCTAGCTTTAGAATCACTGATTGCTAGGGAAGCAGATCCTGGCAAAGCTTGTGTATTGACTATTGGTAATTTTTCTGCTGGTTCAGCACCTAACATAATCCCTGATACAGCTATTCTTCAAGGAACTTTACGTACTAATGATAATACCAGTCGTGAAAAACTAGTACGAAGGCTGAAAGAGGTTGTTTACAAAACCACAGAGGTATTTGGAGGATTGGCAGAAGTTGAGATGATTTCTGAGGTGCCTATACTAGTATGCGATTCCGTGATGACAAACGAGATGGTAAGTTATATGGAAGAATTACCAATTCCTGGTTTGACTCCTGTTCCTGATACGACAGCCAGTGCTTCTGAAGATTTTGCAACTATTGCGGAAAAAGTCCCTAGTGTATTTATGTATCTTTCGGCTGGATATATGGATGAGCGTGGTGATGCTCCTGCACATAATCCAAAAGTTCAATTCAATGAGGATGTTTGTCCAATTGGTTCTGCTTGCTTAGCACACTGTGCAGTTCGTTGGTTGGAAGAGCATCAATAAATAAAGCAAAGGCGTTATAATAACATAAATATAAAGTGAAAGTTTCTCATTAAAAAAGACAATGAAATGTAGTGAACCCCAAAAGTGGGACTAAAATTGAATATCTATGATAAGGCTTGAACTCTTGCTTGTAAAGGAGTTAAGCCTTTTAATTATAAAAGAAAACCATGAGTTATGCGCATGGTCTAAAAAAGCTTTAAGCAATGGTAAGAAAAACCTCCAATGATATAATAAAAGTGGCTGGCAACCACAAAATAGAAATCAAAGGAGGTATCTCAATGAGAGATGATAATACATTATCACATACAATTGCAAATATCATATAATGATTATACCAAAATATCGAAGAATGGTGATATACAGTAAGTTACAAAAAGATATAGGGATAATATTAAGAACAGTAGCAGAAAGAAAACTAGGAGTAGTTATACATGAAGCAGAGGCATGTCCAGATCATATACATATGCTTATAACAATCTCACCAAAATATAGTGTATCAGCATTTATGGGATATTTGAAAAGTAAGTCAACACTGATGATATTTGATAGACATGCAAATATGAAATATAAATATGGAAATAGAAAGTTATGGGCAAAAGGATATTACTGTGTGACAGTAGGACATAATGAAGAAGCGGTCAAGAAATATATAAGAAATCAATTACAGGAGAGAAAATCAAATAAGTGGTTATGATTCTTTCTTCGTTATGATATCGTATATATTCTTCCATTGCCTCTTTTAATTGTTGTAATGTTTCAAACTCATATTCATGCCCATAAAACATTTCATTCTTCATTTTTTCAAAAAAGTTTTCCATAACTCCATTATCATAACAGTTTCCTTTTCTTGACATTGATTGCAGAATTCCTTTTTTGATATTTCTTAGAGAAGTTAAAATATTATAGTAAACTTCATCAAATGATATAAACAATGTTTGATTTTTAAAATATCAGCCAATAAGAAGTGTTTTTATTAATATATATTATTAGAAATCATAATAGTTATCAATTTTATTGATTAAATCAATATATTTATGCTTGTCTTTTTTGAGTAATGTCATATAGAAAGTAACATGAGCTTCATCATCTATAAAAGGAATAAGAATTCTATTATCCATTTTTCCCTCTCTTTTAATAGAAAGATTAGATGTGAAAGAAGGCAATGTTGATGCTTTGACTATTTCTGTAAATGTACTACGTTCATTTTGAAATAAAAACTTTGTATTTGGCATTGTTCTAATATGCATATCGTGCCAAAAGCCTATATTTGAATATAAAAGCATAGTTTCACCATCTAATTCATGGAAAGAAACTTCTTTTTTATCTTTTAAATAATGCATTGGTGGAATAGATAAATAAAGATCTTCTTCAATATAAGGAATACATAAAATATCTTTATCATTGACTTCAAATGGAGTAATGACAAAATGATAATCTTTATTTTTGAGTGATGGAATCAGATTATCTTGATTAATGATTTCAGATTGTACCTCTATATGGGGATATAATTCTTTTAGAATAGGTTCTATATCCCATAATGGTGCAGGGGCACATGCTGCTATAGAAATAGATTTTGATGATTGATCAAAACTTTGAACATCTTGAATCATAGAATAAACATTTTTAATAATTTCTTTAGCGTATTCAACAACTAGTTCACCATTTTTATTAAGAATAACTTTGTTTTTATAATGATCAAATAATTGTACGTTTAAATCTTCTTCTAATTTTTGCATGGAACGACTTAAAGCAGGTTGAGAAATTAATAATTTTTCAGCAGCTTTAGATATTGTTTTATTTTCTGCAATACAAATAAGTTGTTCTAATTGATTAAATTCTACCATAAATACACCTCCACTATGCATTTATATTATAGCATAATTCTTTATTAGTATTGTACAAATTTATAACAAAAAAATAAAATGTAAATATAGAAAGAGGAGTGAAAGAAATGAGTATTTTATTTATTAATGGTAGCCCAAACAAAAGTGGAAATACTGTTGCTTTAGCAACAAAGTTATTAAAAGGAAAAGAGTTTCAAACATTACATCTTGTTGATTATAAAATTTATAGTTATGGACAAGAATTTGAAGATGATCAATTTGAAGATGTTGTGGAAACTATGAGTCAGGCTGATACAATTGTTATTGGGTCACCACTATATTGGCATAGCATGTCTGGAGCAATTAGAAATGTGTTAGATCGTTTTTATGGAAATGTGAATGAAAGCTTATTAAAGGGAAAAGACATGTACTTTGTATTTCAAGGATTTGCTCCAACAAAAGAACAATTGAATGCTGGAGAGTATACTATGAAGAGATTTGCTAGTTTATATGGAATGAACTATAAAGGTATGATTAGTCAATAGGGAGAAGAGATGATGTATAAAGATAGGAGAACAAAATCATATAAAGGTAATCAATATGGTTTGGTTTATAAAAATGCAATTAAGGAAAACAAGGAAGGTAAAGTTAATATTCATCCAATAACTTATGAATTAAACGGAATAAAAGTTGCTGCAAATATTTATACACCAGCATTTTATAATGAAAATAAGAATTATTCCGCAGTTGTCATAGCACATCCCAATGGGGCAGTTAAAGAACAGGCAGCAGGATTATACGCTGAAAAATTAGCAGAAAACGGATATATAACAATAGTTGCTGATGCTATGTATACGGGAGAAAGTGGTGGAGAGCCACGTAATCAAGATATTCCATATTATAGAATAGAAGATATAAGAGGAATGATAGATGTTATTTCAGTTTATCCTGGAGTTAATCATTCACATATTTATGCTTTAGGAATATGTGGAGGAGGTGGATATACTTTATCAGCTGCTCAGATGGATAAGAGAATACAGAAGGTTGCAACTGTTTCTATGTTTAATACAGGGTCAGTTAGAAGAGAAGGATTTCAAAATAGTCAAGCAAATACTATTTTAGAAAGGCTTCATGATATAGCACAAATAAGACAAAAAGAAATACAGTCTGGTGATTTGACTTATAATGCTAATATGTCAGATATGGATCCTGAGGTTGGGCATCATTTACCAATTGTTATGTATAGAGAAGGATATGAATATTATGTTGAAACTCATGCTCATCCGCATTCACAATCACGATTTTTACAAAGAAATTTAATGGATCTCATGGTTTATGATCCAATACAATTTATGTATCTTATTGATCAACCATTATTGATGATTGTAGGAAGTGACGCTGATACACAATATATGAGTGAAGATGCTTTTCAATTAGCAATTGGTACTAAAAATAAAGAATTGTATTATATTCAAGGAGCAACACATGTTCAAACATATTATGTTCCTTCTATTGTTGATGAAGCTATTCATAAACTTGTTGAATTTTATAAATAATATATAAAAAGGAGAAAAGAAGATATGAAAACATGGTTAATTACAGGATGTTCTAGTGGGATTGGTGCTGGAATAGCAAAAGCAGTATTAAAAAGTGGAGATCAAGCGATTGTCACAGCGAGAAACAAAGAAAAAGTTATGGATATTGTTAAGGATTATCCAAATACAGCTTTAGCTGTATCGTTAGATGTATGTGATGGAGAAAGTATTCAAAATGCAATGAAAGAAGCAAATGAAAAATTTGGAACTATTGATGTATTAGTTAATAATGCAGGATATGGATATAGAGCAGCTATAGAAGAAGGAGAAATCGAAGCAGTTCAAAAATTATATCAAACAAATTTATTTGGACCAATTGAACTTATAAAAGCAGTTTTACCTGGAATGAGAGCTCAAAAATCAGGATTCATTTTGAATGTAACATCTATTGCAGCAGCAAGATCGGCTATTGGTTCAGGATATTACGCATCAAGTAAAGCTGCCTTAGAATTATTAACAAATGGTTTGATGAAAGAATTAAAACCATTAGGAATTACAGCAATGGTTGTACAGCCTGGAGCATTTAGAACAAGGTTTTATGATGGCGAATCATTACAGGGAACACAATCTGCCATAGGAGATTATGAAAACACAGTTGGAAAAACAAGACCAGGAAACTTTGAAAATAAACATCAACAAGCTGGTGATCCAGATAAAGCAGGAGAAGTTATTGTTAATGTGCTTAAGGGAGATAAATATCCAGAAATATTGACTTTAGGAGCTGCTGCAGTTGATGCGGTTAAGACAACATTAGAAGAAAAAATCAAAGAATTAGAAGAATGGAGAGAGATTTCTGCTTCTTGTGATTATGAATAAAGAAGATTGATTTATTTTAATATAAAGAATAAGAATAAAGGAGAAGAAAATGAAACAAGTAAGATTAGGAAAAACAGATATGTATGTCAAACCAGTAGGATTAGGATGTATGGGATTATCTCATGCAAGTGGAACACCAACACCAAAAGAAGAGGCTATAAAAATATTAAGAGCAGCTTATGAAATGGGATATAACTTTTTTGATACAGCTGAATGTTATACAGGTATTAATCCTGATGGAAGTATCAGCTATAATGAAGAAATTGTTGGAGAAGCCATTAAGCCTTTCAGAGATAAAGTCATTTTATGTACAAAGTTTGGTGTAACACATAAAGGAGATCATCTAGAATTGGATAGTACACCAGAAAAAATTAGAGCATCTATTGAGGGATCATTAAAAAAACTTCAAACAGATTATATAGATATCTATTATCAACATAGAATTGATCCAAATGTAGAGCCAGAAGTTGTAGCTGGAGTAATGAAAGAGTTAATAGAAGAAGGAAAAATCAAGGCATGGGGTATATCGGAAACAACAGAAGAGTACTTAAGAAGAGCACATGCAGTATGTCCAGTTACAGTTATAGAAAATAGATATTCAATGATGGCAAGATGGCATGAAACAATTTTTCCAGCATGTGAAGAATTAGGAGTGACATATGTTGCTTTTTCACCAATGGCTAATGGGGCATTATCAGGAGCATATAAATCAAAGGCAGACTTTGGAAATGGCGACCAAGACTTTAGACCAAATATGCCACAATATAGTGAAGAGGGAATAAAAAAGACAAATGAGATAGTCAAATTCTTAGAAGAACTTGCAAAGAAACATAATGCAACAACAGCTCAAATTTCATTAGCATGGATGATTCATAAAAAGGATTTTATTATTCCAATACCAGGATCAAGAAAAGTAGAAAGGTTACAACAAAACTTTAATGCAGGAAAGATAGAATTAAGTAAAGAAGAAATACAAATGATAGATGATAAATTAGATACTATGACATTTGATGTATTTGGTGGTCATTAATAAAATATGATTGAAAAGATTAAGGTGTAGATGCCTTAATCTTTTTTATGTTTATAAGGATATATCTTATATTGCTTAATAGAAATGATAATTATATAATAAATAAAAGGTGAAGGGATAAATTGTTATAAAATGCCACAAATTATATGGAAAGGTATTATAAGAAGTGAGGATGAATTTCCTATTGCTGATATACCTAAGAAAGCTAAAAAATTAGATAGTGAAGAAAATATGAAAAAAATGCAAATAAAAGCTTTGCCTTTTATAATACCATCAATTTTTATTTGTTTTATATGTATGTTTGTAAAGACTGTTTTAGCAAGTGAAAAAGTTATTCATATAGGATATTTGTTTATAGGGGTCATAATAGGTTTTTTACTCATTATTGTTCATGAGTTATTACATGCTATTGCTTTTCCCAAAGAGGCTACAGTATATATAGGAATCATGCCTAAAAGCTTAACTGCAGTTGCTTTATCTTCAAGCCCGGTCAAAAGAAACAGATTTATATTTTTAAGTATTCTACCTATTATTTTAGGAATTATTCCATTGGTCGTATTTTGTATGAATAGCTATTATTTAAAAGAAATAAATGGAATCATGTTTGGTATGGCTATCATGGGTATGACAAGTGTTTATCCAGATATTTATAATATATTTTTAGTTTTAAAAACAGTACCTAAAAATACTATTTTCAAAATAGTAAGTATGATACAATGTATTTGAAAAGAAGAAATTGTAGTTTAAATTAACTTATAGATAAAGAGAGGGAATATTATGCCTAGTCCAAAAATGATGACATTATTAATTTGTGTAGGTTGTTTGGTATCAGCGTTTGATGTTTTAAGTTTATATGAATTAAGTTATATGCAAATATCTGCTATGTTAAGTTTTGTTGTTTTGTTTATTTGTATTATATTTTTTTATGATCATTTATTTTCGTGTGTTTGGGGTTGCATAACAGCAATAGTTGTATTTATACCAGCCTTTTTAGCTCTTTTTGAACAAACTACAAATTATAAGGCTGTTGCTATTGATGGGATTCTTTCATTAGTTTTATTGGTTTTCTTTGGTTTAAGACTATTAAAAAAAATAAAATTAAGAAAATTAAATTAATGTATCTTTCGTTGAAAAATATTTGACTAAGACAAATATGGAAATATTATAAATACTAAAACGTGAATAAAGAAAGTATGAATTTATCTTTTTGAAAAAATTGTTATAGAAAGAGGAATAATATGAAAAAGATAAATAAGCAAGTAAATAGTATTGTTAAATTAGTTCTTTCGTTTTGTATGTTGCTGTTGTTAATTCCGATTACTAATATAAATGCAATTGATGATGATCGATTGATAAAGAATTAGAAGTTGCTATTATTTCAGGGGATGGAACAGCAGAAAATCCATATGTGGTAGATTATGATAAGGCTCCACATTTTAAAGAATATATGGATGAATTAGATGATAAAGTTATGGCTTCTTTGCATGGTGAAGTTCCATTAACTAGAGGAGTTTTAGACGGTGTTTTATCGGGAACAAAACATACTAATCAATCAAAAGGTGGATCTTGGGTTTATAAGAGTAATGCACCTTCAGTTAGTGTAAATGGAAATATTTGGATGAAGGCTATTACTTATCAATCAAAAGCTGATACAAAAGCAGTTTATAATTTAAAGAATGATACATACCAATGGAATAAAGTGAAAGAAATTGGTAGTGCGATAACATCCAAGCCAGCTAGTGATGCATATGATTTGATTATTAAAACTGGTATTGCTGGAACAACAGCAACTGCACTATTAAGAGCAATCGGAAAAATAAATTCAGTATTTACTGCAATAACAATTCTTCAATTTATTAATGATTATTTGGTTTTAAGTAGATATAGAACTGCAGCAAATAAAGGATATGGAATGGTACATGCTACTTACAATACATCATATAATGGTAGTTGGTATAGCCATACTTTAGAAGATACATGGACAACGGCTAATACTGTTTACGAACCAGGTTCATTTTATGGTAAGGGAACTTATAAATCATTTTAAAGGTTATATAGTTAGCTATATTTTTTAAATTAATTAAGCACTTTCTTTATATATATATTATCATTTCATTTGATAAATTATGATGAACAAAAGTATTGCTTCAAGTCAAAAAAATGGTGCTTTAAATAAATGTGGAGTTTTACCACAAAAGTTTTAAATTAATAGTGGAACGATTTAACCCTGCTTTCATTCATGAATATTAATTTTACATACTGAAATTTTTAAGATACAATAAAATATATGAATAGAAATGGAGATTGAAATATGAGTATTAAAATGATAGCTGTAGATATGGATGGAACTTTTTTAAATAGTGAATCAAAGTATAATATCGAAAGGTTTAAAAAAATTTATTCTCACTTCAAACAAAGACATATTCAGTTTGTTGTTGCAAGTGGAAATCCATATAGACAATTACAAGGTTTTTTTGAACAACAAAAAGATGAACTTATATTTGTGGCTGAAAATGGAGGTTATATTGTTGATAAGGGTCAAGAGATTTATGAGGCTTATATTGAGGATCTTGATTCACAAATTATTATTAATACTTTAAAAAATATGCCAGATATATTATGTTGGGTATGTACTAAAGATCAATCTTATACTTTAGATACTATATCAGATTATTACTATGAGATGTTTTTACCTTATTTTCCAGGTGTCAAAAAGATACAAGATTTTTCATTAATAAAAGATAAACTTGTTAAATTTGCTTTATACTTACCTTTAAAAAATGTAGAACAAGTTATTCATGATTTAAAAGAAAAAGTAAGTTCAAACATATGTATTGTAGATAGTGGACATTATTGTGTTGATTTAATTCCTAATCATGTGAATAAAGGTGAAGCAATGAAGAAACTTATGACAATATATCATTTAAAAAAAGATGAAGTGATGGCATTTGGTGATGCTTATAATGATGAAGCAATGTTAAAGGTTGTTCAATATGGATATGCTATGAATAATGCGAAAGATGAATTTAAAGATATGTTTGATTATATTGCTCCAAGTCATGATGAAGAAGGTGTATTAGAGGTTATTGAGAATTATCTTTTAACAGGACAATTTTTAAATATGAAAAGATAGATTATTCTATCTTTTTTGATATACATAATTTTAATTGATTGACAATAAAATTTATGTGTTTTAACATGAAGAAGAGGAAGGCCTTGCTCAGAAAAGGAGCAAAAAATGTATCATTCAAGATTTAAAAATAGTCATTATAAAGCTGGGTATCATTATGGGCAAATGTTATTGAAAAACAATAAAAGAATTGATAAGAATCAAACTTTTGTTATTTCAGAAGAGAGAAAAGCATTTGCCAAAAAGTGTTTACCCTATTATCAAGAATTTTATCCAGAAATATTAGAAGAAATAAAGGGTATAGCAGAAGGTCAAAATATTTCTTACGAAGATATGTATACTTTTTTATTGAGTATGTATTGTTTTGAATTTAATAATAAATGCACTTGCTTTGCATTTTCAACAGAAAATGAAATTATCTTAGGAAGAAATAGCGACTTTTTAGTTGCGTTAGAACAGCTATATATGAATTGTTTGTATAGTTTAGATGATGTCTATGCTTTTAATGGAAATACAACAGCGTTTATTGAGATGGAAGATGGTGTTAATGAATATGGTTTAGCGGTTGGACTAACCTTTGTATATCCGTATATTATTCAACCAGGATTGAATGCAGGAATGTTGGTTAGATATTTGTTAGAAAAATGTCAAACAACAGACGAGGCAATTGTTTGTTTAAAAAGATTGCCTATTGCATCATCTCAAACATTGACAATCGCTGATAAACAAGGACATATTATTATTGTGGAATGTAATTGTGAACATGTTATTGTTATTGATCCAAATGAAAATGAAAACTTTGTAGTTACTACTAATCATTTTCGTTCTCAACAATTAAAGAAATATATAAATATGAATATTGATGATTGGAAATCTCATATAAGATACGATGTCGCATATCATGCACTAAAAAATAATTCGCAATTGTATTCTCTTGAATTTGCTAAAGATATTTTAACAGGAAAGTATGGCTTTATGTGCCAATATGATAGAAAAACTGGGGCAGATACTGTATGGTCAGTGGTTTATGATATAAAGAATAAGAAAATATGGAGGGTAGAAGGAAATCCTTCAAGAAAAGAATATAAAGAGGATCAAAGGTTTAAGTGGAGGTAGTATGGAAAGGGTATTGGTTACTGGTGGAACTGTTTTTGTAAGTCGTTTTATTGCTCAATATTTTAAGGATAAAGGTTATGAGGTTTATGTATTGAATAGAAACACAAGGAAACAAATAGAGGGTGTGCATTTAATATGTGCTAATCGAAATGATTTGAATAATCAATTAAAGTCATATAATTTTGATAAGATTATTGATGTATGTGCATATAACCAAAAAGATATCAAAAATTTATTAGATGCTTTAAATGAAGTTAAAGATTATATCTTTATTAGCTCATCAGCAGTTTATCCAGAAACAAATATTCAGCCTTTTCATGAAGAACAAGAAATTGGAGAAAATAGTATTTGGGGAAAATATGGTATTGATAAAGTTCAAGCAGAACAATATTTACAATCTCATTGTCCACAAGCTTATATTTTAAGACCACCCTATTTATATGGGCCAATGCAGAATTTATATAGAGAACCATTTGTATTTGATTGTGCTTTAAATAAGAGACCATTTTATATACCCAAAGATGGTAAAATGAAATTTCAATTTTTTCATGTTGAAGATTTATGTAAAGTTATTGAAGCGATATGGGAAACTCATCCTCAAGAACATATCTTTAATGTTGGGAATGAAGAACCTATTGATATTAATACATTTGTAGAAATATGTTATAGAGTGGTTAATCAACCCCTCAAAACAATTCATGTTTATAATCATGAAAATCAAAGAGATTATTTTAGTTTTCATGAATATGAATATATTCTAGACATCACAAAACAAAAAATGTTATTACCAAAGACTAAAGATTTAGAAAAAGGATTCAAGGAATCATTTCAGTGGTATATCCAACATGAAAATGATGTTAAAAAGAAAGATTATATTCAGTATATAGATAAACATTTTTAACAGGAGGAAAGAATGGAAATATTAGATATTGTAGATGAAAATGGAAATCCAACAGGAAAAACTATAGAAAGAGAACTCGCTCATCAACAAGGCATATTACATCGTACAGCACATGTATGGATTGTAAGAAATAAAGAGGGAGTTACACAAATATTATTACAAAAAAGAAGTGATATAAAAGATTCTTTTCCATCTTGTTATGATATTTCAAGTGCAGGACATATTCCTGCGGGTGTAGACTTTATTCCATCAGCTATTCGTGAATTAAAAGAGGAGTTAGGATATTGTGCTAAGGAAGAGGAACTTATTTATTGTGGAACAAGAAGATTTGAATTTAAGGGAATATTTCATGACAAACCTTTCTATGATAATCAAGTAAGTCATGTTTATATATTATGGTTGGATCAAGATGAAGAAGCTTTTTCGTTGCAAAAAGAAGAAGTATCTCAGGTGAAGTGGTTTGATTTTGATGATTGTATAAATAAAGTCAAACATAATCTCATTCATCATTGTATTTATTTAGAAGAATTAGAAATAGTAGAGAAAGGAATAAGAATATATGATAAAGGAAATCATTAAGGATCAATTTGTATTAAGTCAAAAGTCAAAACCTGCAACAAAAGATGATTTATATATCATTCAGGATTTATTAGATACAATCCAAGAATATGATAATCATTGTGTTGGAATAGCTGCTAATATGATTGGAGAGTTAAAGACAATTATGGTTGTTAATGATGAGGGACATTATATTGTTATTGTTAATCCAGTTATCTTAAAAAAATCAGGTAAACTTTATGAAACAAATGAAGGTTGCTTATGTCATATAGGAGTAAAAACAACAAAAAGATATGAAAAAATAAAGATTGAATTTTTAGATGAAAATTTAAAAAAGAAGATAAAGACATTTACTGGTTTTACAGCACAAATTATTCAACATGAAATGGATCATTTTGAAGGAATACTTGTTTAAGTAAGAGATGGTTGACATAATGTGGTCAAGAGCGTAATATATAAATAATCAAAAAACGTTGATAGAGACAGTAGAATAAAAAATGAAAATCATAGCGATCCAATGATAGTGAAAGGTTGGAATGAGTAGTTTTTATTTGAATATCACTCTTGAGTTGTTATCTGAAATAGCAGTAAGATAAACCGGATTTCTCCGTTATCAGAATAGTATATGATGGTATGCGAAACAGGTGGTATAATGATGGTTAAACTTTCATCCTCGTTTTGGATGGAAGTTTTTTTCTCATATCCGTTTTTTGAGAGAGGAGGAGAAAAATGAACGAAACAATTAAAAAATTAATTCAACAAGCAGATTTAGCAATCAAGGAGGAACGATTTGATGATTTAATGTCATTTTATAGTGATGATGCAGTTCTTGTTGTTAAACCTGGGTTAGAAGCTAAGGGGAAGGAAAACATTAAAAAAGCATTTATTAAAATTGCAGAGTATTTTAAAAATAGTGTTGTTCCAACTCAAGGGAAAATGATGATGATTGAAGCTGGAGATACAGTTCTTGTATTATCTCAAACATTATTAGATTCTGATAATAAAGAAGAATCAGAGTATAGTATGGATAGAAGAGCAACCTATGTTTATAAGAAAGTTGATGGACAGTGGTTATGTGTTATTGATAATTCATATGGAACAACATTATTAGATTAACATGTTATTTTTTATAACATGTTTTTTTATATATGATATAATAAAAAAAGATTATAAAGGAGATAGAATATGTACCAATATAAATATGAAAAAATAAGTGTGCAAGTATCTGGGCTAGGTATTACTGAATATAAAACCAAAAATTATAAACAAAAGATTGAACAGCAAGCAAAAGAAGGTTGGAGATATGTAGGATATATTCCAACATTGCAAAGAGGCAATGGCTATATTGAAGAAATGGATTTAATTTTTGAAAAAGAAATAGTGGGATAAGAAAAATGTGTGGACAGTATTATTGTGATTCATCAACGTTTTCTTTTTTAGAAGATAAGGAAGTTAAAATGTCTCCAGGACAAGATATCCCTGTATTACTTTATTTTAATAATAAAATAGTGATGACAAAACTTAAGTGGGGCTATTCTTCATCAATGAAAAATAAATTAATTATTAATGCAAGATGTGAAACGTTATTTGATAAAAAGATTTTTCAAAATGATATTCAAAAAAGACGATGTATTATACCAGCTAAAGGATTTTATCAAAAAGATGCAAAGCAACATCGTATTAGTTTTGAATCACATGATCATCAAACAATATATATGGCTGGAATTTATCGTGAAAAGGAGAAAGAGATAGTTATTATTACAACACAAGCTAATTATATTATGCAACCTGTTCATGATAGAATGCCTTTAATCATACCTAAGGATAAGATTTATCAGTGGTTAAATGAAAAAGAAGAATATAAAAATTTACTGAGTTATCAAACAAATAATTTAGAAATTGTATCAGGATACTTACAACAATCATTATTTTAAAGGATGCATATAATATATTGGTGATATAATGGTCCATCCTTTAGCCTTAGATGGTTTGGCAGTTTTGTTAGTTGCACCTTTAACAGAAAGTTTAACACCAGATGAACAATCAATTTTAGGAGCATTTCTCAATGTTTTAGGAGATTTATTATCATTAAATAGTGCATATATTTCATATGTTCAATCTCAAGATAATTCTCAAAGTGACAGTGATAACAACGAAAACAATAATAATGAATATGAAATAATTCAAAAAAGTATTGAAAAAATACAAGATGAATTGGAAAAAATAAAACAAGATAAACAAAAATAGAAATAAGGAGAGAAGAAATATGTTAGAAGTAGGAACAAAAGCACCAGATTTTCAATTAATGAATCAGGAAGGAAAAGAAGTCACTTTAAGTGAGTATAGAGGGAAAAAAGTTATTTTATATTTTTATCCAAGAGATAATACACCTGGATGTACAACACAAGCTTGTGGATTTGCAGAATTATATCCTCAAATTCAAGAAAAAGGAGCAATAGTGTTAGGTGTGAGTAAAGATAGTGTAGCATCTCATCAAAAATTTAAAGAAAAGTATCAGCTACCTTTCACACTTATATCTGATCCAGATTTACAGGCTATACAAGCATATGATGTTTGGAAGGAAAAAAATATGTATGGTAAAAAAGTTATGGGTGTTGTGAGAACAACTTATTTAATTGATGAAGATGGTGTGATTATAAAAGCTTTTGATAAAGTGAAGGCAGCAAATAACCCACAACAAATGCTAGATGAAATTTAAAAAAGAGGCTGTAACGAAATAACTTTTTAGGAAGTTTGATTTTGATATGATAACTTCCTAGTAGACAGTGTAAATAATTAAACACTGATACGGGAGGTTTTTATATTGGGAAGAAAAAGTCAATATTCAAAAGAATTAAAAATAGAAATAT
>JAETUM010000122.1 GCA_021768625.1 Candidatus Stoquefichus sp.
GGTATTGATTTTTATGGACATTATAAAGAAGATATCGCAATGTTTGCAGATATGGGCTTTAAATGTTTTAGAACATCAATTGCCTGGACACGTATTTTCCCTAATGGTGATGAAGACCAACCAAATGAAGAAGGATTGAAGTTCTATGATGATGTCTTTGATGAATTATTGAAATATGGAATTGAACCAGTTATTACATTATCACATTTTGAAATGCCTTATCATTTGGCTAAAGAATATGGTGGATTTATGAATCGAAAGACAGTTGATTTCTTTGTGAAGTTTGCTGAGGTATGCTTTAGAAGATATAAAGATAAAGTGAAGTATTGGATGACATTTAATGAAATCAATAATCAAATGAACTATAAAAATGATATTTATGGCTGGACAAATAGTGGGGCTCATTTTGGAGACTATGAGAATCCAGAAGAAGCTATGTATCAATGCGTTCATCATACACTTGTTGCAAGTGCTTTAGCAGTCAAAGCAGGTAAAGAGATTAATCCTGATTTTCAAATTGGCTGCATGATTTCATTGGTTCCTTTTTATCCTTATTCATGTCGTCCAGCAGATATGATGCTGTCTGTTCAAATGATGCATGATCGCTACTTATTTAGTGATGTACAGTGTCGAGGACATTATCCAGCATATGCATTAAAGATGTTTGAAAGAAAAGGATTCAATATTGATATTACTGAAGAAGACAAAAAAGTGTTAAGTGAAGGAACTGTTGATTATATTGGATTTAGTTATTATATGTCTAATACAGTCAATTCAACTTCTCATAAAGATGTCAGTCATACAACAGATGGATCTAGTGAATATAGTGTAGACAACCCATATGTAGAAGTGACAAACTGGGGTTGGGCAATTGATCCTGAAGGTTTAAGATATGCTTTAAATATCTTCTATGAGAGATATGAAAAACCATTATTCATTGTAGAAAATGGATTTGGAGCTATTGATCAAAAAGAAGCAGATGGAACATGTCACGATCCATACCGTATTGATTATTTAAGAGCCCATATTCAGGAAATGAAGAAAGCAGTTGAAGAAGATGGGGTAGACTTAATGGGATATACACCATGGGGATGTATTGACTGTGTATCATTTACAACAGGAGAAATGAAGAAACATTATGGCTTCATCTATGTAGATAGAGATAATGAAGGAAATGGAACATTAGAAAGAAGCAAGAAAGATTCATATGACTGGTATAAAAAAGTCATTGCTTCTAATGGAGAAATCTTGTGAGAAGAAAAGATAGGGAAATAGTAGATTTTAATGAAATTATAAATATCATGAATAAATGTGATGCCTGTCGTTTGGCATTGTTTGATGGGGAATATCCATATATAGTTCCACTTAACTTTGGAATTGATATAGAAGATAAACAACTGTATTTGTATTTTCATAGTGCTAATCAAGGAAAAAAATTAGATTTGATCAGACAAAACAATAAAGCAACATTTGAAATGGATTGTGAACATAATATTATTCTCTATGAAGAAAGAATGTCATGTACAATGGGATATGCAAGTGTCATTGGACGTGGTCATATTGAATTTGTAGATGATAATGATAAATTGAATGCATTGAAAATAATAATGAAACATTATCATTCTGAAGATTTTAAATTTAATACAAATCTCATGAAAGCAACAACTGTATTTAGGTTGAAAGTTGTAGACATGATAGGAAAAAGAAGAGATAATATTCACAATGAAGAAAAAACAAAGAAATATATAACATTGGAATAAGAGTTTTATAAATGATTTAATGAGCAGTTTTTTGAACTGCTCAATGGGGTCAACTTAAGCATAAGCTTAAGTTGGTCCTTTTTTTAACTTATTTAGTTTTTGTTCCTTTTTTTGTTTAATATATGTAATATCAGTCATTGTTGTAGTTAAGTATATATGTAGTATTAATCTTTATTTGTATCTATATTTATGATATAATGTAGTTAAGGAAAGAGGCGATTCTATGTTCGTTAGAGCTATTAAAAACAATAAAGGTGCTCACAACACCTATTTCTGTGCTCTATGACGATGAATAATGTAGTTAAGATGAGACAATTCACTCGCTTGCTTAAATCTTTCTCTGATATTATTCATTCAAAAACTGTCAATCAGCTGTCCCGTTCCCATATTCAATATTTTACAAGAAGACGTGTTATGACTTTTGATATGGTTGTGTTCTATCTCATCTTTAGAAACAGAAAGAATACTGATGCCGATCTTATTAAATTTTTTTCATCTCTTGATATACTTGAAAAGCGCATTACCAAGCAGGCTATGCATAAGAATATACGAAAGCTTAATTCCAATGTTTTTCGTTATCTTTTTCAACAGTTTGCCCTGCTATTCTATTCCTCTGGATTAAATTTGAATTATCATGACTATATTCTTTTAGGAGAAGATGGGACATTCCTTGAAATTCCCTATGATATCTATAATATTAATTTCTTTGGCATCTGGGAAAACCAGCATGTTCATGATATGTTTGACATTAAGAAAATTGTTTCTAAATCTTCAGGGCTTTATGATATTACAAATGGTCTATTTGTTGATTTTACATTGAAACAGGCAACTTATTCAGAATTACCACTTGCCTTTGAGCATCTTTATAGAACGAGACGTTTTTATAAGGATAAAAAGGTCATTTATCTAGCTGACAGATATTATGGTTCTGCTGAATTAATCAGTTTTCTTGATTACTTAGGATATAATTACTGTATTAGGGGAAAATCATATTTCTATAAAAAACAAATTTCTCAAATGAAATCGAATGATGAATTCATAACAGTAACCATAGATGATAGATGGTTAAAGAGATTTTCATTTTCACCAGAAGCTACTGAATACAGAATAAAACAACCCAAATTAAAAATAAGAGTTGTCAAAAGAAATTATATATTCTTTGACAAATACGGTAAAAAACATATTCAGGAAATGACATATTTCACAAATCTGTCAAAGGATGAATTTGAGAAAAGAGAAATAGAAGAACTCTATTCAAAAAGATGGGACATTGAGGTTGCATACAAGATATTAAAAACACAGCTGGAACTTGAAAGAAATGTTTCACGAAATGTTGAAGTGATTCAAAGCTGCATTTATGCAAAGATTCTTTTCTTTAATATGACAGGAATTTTAAGAAAGAATATCAATCATGATCTTATGAATCATTCTAAACATATTAAAAAACCGGCTGAAAAAGATAATAGTGTTGTTTTTGACTTTCGATACTGGTCAGTCAATATAACCCAGCTTATTAACTGTTTTATGGATAATAATATATTAAAAGCAATTATAGAAAGAAACAAGAAAGATATAATCAAGAAAATATATCAGATATTAAAGGCATGCGAGAAATTAAAAGTGCCTATTCGACCGAATAGGCACAATGAACGATGGGGTCGAATTGTCCCAAGCGGATATTACTACCGCTTTACACTTGACGGCCGGAACTTTCCAAAGGTAAAAACCATCAAAGGCGTAATGAGGACAACTAAACCGTAGTTAAGTATTACACGATAATTATAGCACAGAACAATTTTAAAAAAAATCATTAAATTTGTATAGGGGGCTTATAC
>JAETUM010000047.1 GCA_021768625.1 Candidatus Stoquefichus sp.
AAAAACGAGATAGCAAGTAATTTTTATTTGGTTAGAATAAAGTTCTATCTCGCAGTCTCATTATACAATATATTTTAGAAAAAGAAAAGAGTATTGAACTTTGTCAACACTCTGAAGAGATTATTAAATAATCTCTTTTTAAGCTCTTAGGTTTACTCCATCAACAATAAAATCAAATATTCCATTAGCAATAAATATATAACGTACATAATCAGAGTCTTCAACCTGATGATGTGTTATATATTCATTTGCTTCAGTAACAACAAACTCTCCAGGACCATACAACTCAAATTTATCATTATAGGATACTTTTAAAATTCCATCTAATACATAAAATCCATGTGCAATAGAATGTGTATGCCATGGAATTTCACAACCCTTTGTATAAATTCCTGTTTGGAATTTAATTCCATAGTCCTCTGCTTTAATCATATGTCTAGAACAACATGATTTCTCTTTTAATGGATGATTCCATTCAATCAACTCATCAATAAACACATCGAAAGTAATCTCTTCTGATTTTAATAAAGTATGACTTTCAATAAATAAAGCATGAACATTTTTTTGTAAAAAAATAGACAATGTCTTTCCACCTGTAAACCACAATAATGTATTTTGAGTATATGTTTTATCATGTATTGTTATTTCACCATCTAAAATATAATATCCAAAAGCATACTTGTTTTTATTGATAATTTCTTGATTTCCTCTTAATAAAACAATCTCATCAAGTTCAACTCCAAAGTGTTCTTTGTCCATTAAAATCTTATAATAATACCTTTCTTTTTGTTTCCAGTTTATCATTATAATTCCTCCTTTTTTTAAGCATAGCACAAAAGATAAAATAAAAATTTTTATTTAAAAAAATACTTGTTTTGTAACAAATAAATTATATATTTTGTTATAATTGTGTTACATTGTAACATTATATAATAGATGGGAGAGATATATTATGACTCATATTATTCAAAGAATACAAGAAGATATGAAATTAAATATTAATGAAGTTTATATTCTACAATATATGTTGGACAACCTTCATCAAATAACACAATTATCATCAAGACAATTAGCCATTTATACAAATACAAACCCTATGGCAGTTATACGTCTAGCAAGAAAATTAGGATATTCATCATATAGTGATTTTAAATATAATATACAGGAGCTATTTAATCGTTATTCTATTAAAAATACAGAGATGACAAAAAAGGATAATATGGATATGATTATTAATAAAATAACAGAAATTGAAATTAATATTATGAATACAACCAAGTCAATTCTTAATAAAAAAGATATGAGTGAAATTGTTGATTTGCTTAAAAATACACTATATATAGATATTATAGCTAATGATGCTAATAGTGAAATTGCTAAGTATATTACACATCATTTTTGTGCTGTTGGTAAAATAACAAATGTATATCATTCTATAGATACACAGATTCTTCATAGTTCTATTGTTCCTAGTGATCATATTGTTTTTATTCTTACAAAAGGTGCTAATAATAGTTATATGCGAGATATACTACTTAAGTTAAAAGAACGTAATATTCAAACAATTTTGATAACTGGTTATAGAAAAAGTCGATTATCACCAATATGTACTTATACAATTCATACAGTCTATGAACCAACAAAGCAACTTGGTAATTTTGTTTTTCATGTTTCTATCAAGTATTTATTTGATCTTATCTTTGGATTACTTTATGTTCAGGATTTTGATCATAATCAAGTTTTAGAGAATATTCATCAAAATATATATCAAAGAAATACTAAAACTTAAATTTCGCTTTTGTATAAAATTAGAAAATATATTTTGCTTTTTCAAAAAAATAATCAAAAAGTATTGACAAAATATTTTAATGCCTGTATCATAAACGCAAGTTTAACAATTAAATCGATGATTGAGAAGAGTAATTGATTGAACGCTTCAAGCGAGGTAACATAGAGTGGAAGGTTACTAAGTGGAAGTCGATGAACCGCGCTCATGAGAGTCTGTTGGAAAGAAAAGTATAACAGAACGTAACCTGCGTTAAAGGCAAGAGTGGTTAAGACATATTTAAGTTTTAACAATGAGAGTGGTACCGCGTATATATACGTCTCTAGAATAATCTAGAGACGTTTTTTTTATTAAGGGGGATAGTTATGATTCGGCGATTAGGGAGATATAAATTATAAACAATAGAACAAACATAGAAAAAGAGGAGAGAAATATTATGGAAAAGAAACACTATAAAAAAGTCGTATTAGCTTATTCTGGAGGATTAGATACATCAATTATTATTGCATGGTTAAAGGAAAATTATGGATGTGAAGTTATTGCTGTAGCAGGAGATGTTGGACAAAATGACGAATTAGAAGGGTTAGAAGCAAAAGCATTAGCAACAGGAGCATCTAAATATTATTGTGCAGATTGTAAAGAAGAATTTGTACATGATTTTATTTTCCCATCAATTAAAGCAAATGCTATTTATGAAGGAAAATATTTATTAGGAACTTCTTTAGCAAGACCAATCATTGCTAAAAAGTTAGTTGAAATTGCAAAAGCAGAAGGTGCAGATGCTATATGTCATGGATGTACTGGTAAAGGAAATGACCAAGTTAGATTTGAATTAACAATTAAAGCATTTGCTCCTGATATGGATATTATTGCACCATGGAGAACATGGGAATTAAAGAGTAGAGAAGATGAAATTGAATATGCAGAAAAGAGAAATATTCCATTAAAGATTAATAAAGAAACAAATTACTCAAAAGATAAAAACTTATGGCATTTATCACATGAAGGTTTGGATTTAGAAAATCCAGCTAATGAACCAATGTATGATAAGATTTTAGAGTTAGGTGTAACACCAGAACAAGCGCCAGATACACCAACATATATTACATTAACTTTTGAAAAAGGAGAACCCGTTGCTTTAAATGGAAAGAAAATGGGTGGAATTGAGTTAATTGAAGAATTAAATAAAATTGGTGGTGCTAATGGAATTGGTATTGCTGATATGGTTGAGAATAGATTAGTTGGTATGAAGTCAAGAGGGGTTTATGAAACACCAGGTGGAACTATTCTTTATAAAGCACATGCTGATTTAGAAGAGATTACTTTGGATAAGGAAACTCAACATTTTAAACAACAAGTTGCATTAAAATTAGCTGATATTTTATATAATGGACAATGGTATACACCACTTACAAAGGCTTTATTAGCTTTTGTTGATGAAACACAAAAAACAGTTAATGGAGATGTGAAGTTAAAATTATATAAAGGAAATATTATTGGTGCTGGTATGACTTCACCAGATACTTTATATAGTGAACAAACTGCTTCATTTGGAGAAGATGAAGATTATAATCAAATGGATTCACAAGGATTTATTAATTTATATGGTTTACCAATTAAGGTAAAAGCTTTATTAGATCAAAAGAGAAATAAGTAGGAGTGATAATATGGCACTATGGGCAGGAAGGTTTAAAAAAGAAATCGATGAAAATGTTAATGCATTTAATTCATCTATTTCATTTGATGCAAGAATGTATAAACATGATATTATGGGAAGTCAGGCACATGCAAAAATGCTTGCTAAACAAGGAATTATTGATGAAATAAGTTTATATGAAATATTAAAGGGGTTAGATGAGATACTCAAAGAATTGGAAGATGGAACTTTGTTATTTGATCCTAATGCCGAAGATATTCATATGTTTATAGAAAGTGAATTGACAAAAAGGTATCCTGTTAGTGGAAAAAAGTTACACACAGCGAGATCAAGAAATGATCAGGTTGCTTTAGATCTAAGATTATATACAAGAGATGAAATGCAAGACATAAAAGCAATGTTGATAGATTTGATAAATGTTATTATTGAACAAGCATCAAAGCATACAACAACAATCATGTGTGGATATACTCATATGCAACGTGCCCAACCTATTACATTTGCTCATCATTTAATGGCTTATGCCGAAATGTTTTATAGAGATATTACAAGAATTAATGATTGTTTTGAAAGAATGAATGTTTCGCCACTTGGGTGTGGTGCATTAGCAACAACAACTTATGATATTGATAGAATGTTTGTTGCTAAAGAATTAGGTATGAATGATATTACTTATAACTCATTAGATGGAGTAAGTGATAGAGATTATGCCATAGAATTTGCTAATGATTTAGCTTTAATCATGATGCATTTATCAAGATTTAGTGAAGAAATGATTTTGTGGTGTTCATGGGAATTCAAATATGTAGAGCTTGATGATGCTTATGCAACAGGTTCATCTATTATGCCTCAAAAGAAAAATCCTGATATAGCTGAATTGGTAAGAGGAAAAAGTGCTAGAGTTATAAGTCATGCTTCATCATTACTAACTATGATGAAAGGATTACCTCTCGCATATAACAAAGATATGCAAGAGGATAAGGAAGCATTATTTGATGCTATTGACCAAGTGAAATTATGTTTACCTGTCTTTACAGATATGTTGAAAACAATGAAAGTCAATAGTGGAAAAATGAGAGAATTTGCTGCTAAAGGATTTATCAATGCAACAGATTGTGCAGATTATCTTGTTAAACATGGAAAGGCATTTAGAGATGCTTATAAAACAACAGGCCAATTGGTTGCCTATTGTATTGATCATGATGAGGTGTTAGAAACACTTTCATTAGATGTTTATCAATCCTTTGATCCTATTTTTGAAGAATCAATTTATGATGCTATTTCTTTAGAAACATGTGTGAAAAATCGTCAGGTAGATGGAGGACCATCACCAATAGCAGTACAAAAATCAATAACATTAATGAAAGAAAAGGTGAAAGCTTTATGAATAAAATAAAAGCAGGAATTATAGGTGCAAGTGGCTATGCTGGTGCTGAATTATTGAGATTATTGATTAATCATGATGATGTTGAAGTTGTTGCTATCAGTTCACAAAGCTATTTAGGAAAGGCTATTTATGAACTATATCCATCTTTTTATGGTATTTGTGATATGGTGTTTGTGGAAGATCAGGTTGTTTTAGAAGAGAGTGATATTGTTTTTGCTTCTCTTCCTCATGGATTAAGTGAAAAATATGCAAAGTATTGTGATAATCATGATAAAAAATTTATAGATTTAGGTGCTGATTTTAGATTAGATAATGAGAAAGACTATCAAGATTGGTATAACTTAAATTATCAAGAAAAGAATCTTCATCTTAAACAAGTCTATGGTTTAAGTGAAGTCAATAGAGAAAAAATAAAAAATGCAACATTAATTGGTAATCCTGGATGTTATCCAACATCTATTATGTTAGGATTATATCCATTATTAAAAGAAAAAATGAATGCTTCAGATGATATTATTATTGATTCTAAATCAGGAACAACAGGAGCAGGTAAATCTTTAACAGAAGATACCCATTTTCCTAGATGTAATGAGTCTTTTCATCCCTATAAGTTAGGATGCCATAGACATACACCTGAAATAGAACAAGAACTTTCTAAAATGGCAGATCATGAAGTACATGTGACATTTACTCCGCATTTATTACCAGTTAATAGAGGGATTGTATCAACAATTTATGTTCCTTTAAAAGATCATATTCAAAGAGAAGATGTTTATAAAATATATCATCAGTATTATGACTCAGAATATTTTGTAAGAGTTTTACCAGAAGGTAAAGTTGCAGATTTAAAATTTGTTAAATATTCTAATTTCTGTGATATATCATTACACTATGAACCACGTTATCATCAATTAATCATTGTTTCAACAATTGATAATATGGTAAAAGGTGCAGCAGGACAAGCTATTCAAAATATGAATATTATGTTTGGATTAGAAGAAACAAAAGGATTAAAGATGGTTCCCCCATCTTTCTAGGAGGAAAAATATGAAAGATATACAAGGTGGAGTTTGTGCTCCTTTAGGATTTAAAGCAGCAGGAATACACTGTGGTATAAGAAAGAACAAATCAAAGAAAGATTTGGCTCTTATTGTCAGTGATGTCATGTGTCATGCTGCAAGCACATATACACTTAATAAAGTAAAAGGGGCTCCTATTGCAGTTACAAAACAACATTTACAAAATGGAGAAGCCAAAGCCATTATTTGTAATAGTGGAAATGCCAATACATGTAACCCTGATGGTGAAGATATTGCCAATGCAGTCTGTGATTTATGTGCAGATGCATTAAAAATAAATGTTGACGACATTATTGTTGCTTCAACAGGTGTCATTGGACAACCTTTATCTTTAGAACCTTTTCAAGATCATATGCAAGAATTAGTTGATGCATTGGGAAACCAAAATAGCAGTGATGCATGTGAAGGAATTATGACAACAGATACAGTAAAAAAAGAATATGCTGTTGAATTTGAATTGGAGGGGAAAACATGTCATGTAGGAGCCATTGCCAAAGGTAGTGGGATGATTCATCCTAATATGGCAACGATGCTTGCTTTTGTAACAACTGATGTTGCTATTTCAAAAGATATGTTAAATGAAGTTATTCATGAAGTTGTTGATGATACATTTAATATGGTAAGTGTTGATGGAGATACATCTACAAATGATATGTTAAGTGTTATGGCTAATGGGTTGGCTCATAATCAAGAAATTGTTCAAAAAGATGATTATTATCAAATATTTAAAAATGCTCTTATGTATATTTGTACATGTTTATCAAAAGGAATTGCTAAAGATGGAGAAGGTGCTACAAAACTATTGACATGTAAAGTGACTAATGCTCAAAGTATTAAAGACGCTAAAGTTGTAGCTAAGTCTGTTATTACAAGTTCATTGTTTAAAGCAGCAATGTTTGGACGTGATGCAAATTGGGGACGTATACTATGTGCAATAGGTTATAGTGATGCGAATTATGATGTTGATAAAATTGAAGTTTCATTAGCAAGTCTTAAAGGTGAAATTTGTGTCTGTCAAAAGGGCAGAGGCTATCCTTTTAGTGAAGAAAAGGCATTAGAAATATTAAGTGAAGATGAAATAGATATTTTCATTAATCTTCATGATGGTAACTTTCAAGCAACAGCTTGGGGTTGTGATTTAACTTATGATTATGTAAAAATTAATGGAGATTATAGAACATAGAGGAGAAGTATATGGTAAATAATTCTATTTTAAAAGCAGAAATATTATCACAAGCACTACCATATATTCAAAAATACAACAATAAAATTGTTGTCATTAAATATGGTGGCAATGCTATGATTAATGAAGAATTGAAGATGAATGTTATTACAGATGTTGTTTTATTATCTGAAATTGGCGTGAAGGTCATTCTTGTTCATGGTGGAGGACCAGAGATTAATGGGACTTTAAAGAAGATTGGTAAAGAATCGAAATTCATTAATGGGCTAAGATATACAGATGAAGAAACAATAGATGTTGTACAAATGGTTTTAGCTGGAAAAACAAATAAAGATCTTGTAAAATTAATTATGCAAAAAGGTGGTAATGCCACAGGAATTAGTGGTATTGATAATATGCTTATTGAAGCAGAAAAATATGAATCAGAAGATGATTTAGGATATGTTGGAGCAGTTAAAGAAATTCATCCTAATATTATTATGGATATGTTGGATAAAGGGTATATTCCTGTTATAGCAAGTGTTGGTATGGATAAAGATGGACATACATACAACATTAATGCTGATACAGCAGCAGCTGAAATAGCGAGTGCTGTAGGTGCTGAAAACATGATATTAGTAAGTGATATACCAGGTTTATTAGAAGATAAAGATGATGAAAATACGTTATTACCTCTTGTTCATGTTTATGAAGTAAATAGTTTAATGAATAAAGGTATTATTAGTGGTGGAATGATTCCAAAGGTAGATTGTTGTGTTCGAGCAATTAGGCAAAATGTTAAAAAGGCAGTCATTATTGATGGAAGAATACCACATTCTATATTGATAGAAATGTTATCTAAGGATGGTATTGGAACTATGTTTAAAAGATAAAACAGTGGAATATCCACTGTTTTACAATTATGAAAGGAAAAAATATATGGTTAATTTAAAGAATAGAAGTTTCTTAACATTAAAAGATTATTCTCAAGAAGAAATAAGATATTTATTGGATTTAGCACATCAATTGAAAAAAGCTAAGAAAGAAGGAAGAATTGGGAAGTCATTAGAAGGAAAGAATATTGTTTTAATCTTTGAAAAAACATCTACAAGAACAAGATGTTCATTTGAAGTTGCTGCATTAGATGAAGGTGGACATGTTACATTTTTGAGCAACTCTCAAATGGGAAAAAAGGAATCTATCGAAGATACAGCAAAAGTATTAGGTAGAATGTATGATGGTATTGAATTTAGAGGATTTAAACAAGAAACAGTAGAAGACTTAGCTAAATATTCTGGTATTCCAGTTTGGAATGGTTTAACAGATGTTGATCATCCTACACAAACATTAGCAGACTTTTTAACAATAGAAGAACACTTAAAGAAACCATTGAATCAAATTAAGTTTGTTTTTACAGGAGATATTAGAAATAATGTATGTTATGGGCTTATGTATGGAGCAGTGAAAATGGGAATGCATTTTGTTGCTTTAGGTCCAAAGTCATTAAATATTGATCCAGAAGTTCTTGATTATTGCCAAAAAGAAGCTCAAAAATCAGGCGGAAAAATTGAGGTTTTAGATAATGTTGATGAAGCAGTTAAAGATGCTGATGTTATTTATACTGATATATGGGTAAGTATGGGAGAAGATGAAAGCTTGTATAAGACAAGAGTTGAAATGCTTTCACCATATAAAGTAACAGTTGATATGATGAAGAAAACAGGTAAAGAATCAAGTTTATTTATGCATTGTTTACCTTCGTTTCATGACTTTGAAACAGAAGTTGCTCAAGCAAAATATGAGCAGGGTATTGATATAAGAGAAGTAGAAGATGAAGTCTTTAGATCTCAAAATTCTGTTGTTTTTGATGAAGCAGAGAATAGAATGCATACAATTAAGGCTGTTATGGTTGCAACAATTGGGGAAGAAGTGGATTTATAAAGAATTTTTTAGGAATGAGTTGGCTTATAAACTCATTCTTTTTAATAGAAAATAATTTAATTATATTATAAAATGTCTACTTTGATAATATTCTATAAATACGTTATACTTATATATAAGGAGGATGGCTTATGGAGAAGAGAATATTTAATAAATTGGGTGTTGAATCATCGTTATTAGGATTTGGGTGTATGAGATTTCCTTTAGATAAGGAAGGAAACATAGATGAAGAAGAGGCAGAAAAAATGATAGATTACGCTATAGAAAATGGTGTAACATATATTGATACTGCATATCCATATCATAATGGTGATAGTGAACTATTTGTTGGAAAAGTATTGAAAAAGTATAATAGAAACTCTTATACTTTAGCAACAAAATTACCTATTTGGGAAATTGATAGTCAACAAAAAGCAAGAGAAATTTTTGAATCACAATTAAAAAGATTAGATGTTGATTATGTAGACTTTTATTTATTACATGCATTAGATGAAAAAAAGTGGGATAAGGTTTTAGAATATAAAATTATTGAGTTATGTGAAGAATTAAAAAGAGAAGGAAAAATTAAATATTTGGGTTTTAGTTTTCACGACGAATTTGAAGTGTTTGAAAGAATTATTCGTTATTATCCATGGGATTTTTGTCAATTACAATTAAACTATATGGATATGAATATTCAAGCTGGACAAAAGGGTGTTGATTTAGCGCATGAACTTGATATCCCATTAGTTGTCATGGAGCCTATTAAGGGTGGATCACTCGCAACTTTACCAGATGATGTTACAAGTATGTTTAAAACTTACGACAAAGATGCTTCTTTAGCATCATGGGCATTACGTTATGTTGGAACACTACCAGGAGTTAAGGTTATTTTAAGTGGTATGTCAACATTTGAGCAAGTGCAAGATAATATAAAGACTTTCCAAGATTATCAAAATCTTTCACAAGAAGAATTGGATATAGTTTTAGAGGTTGCTGATACATTACATTCTAGAACAAAGAATGGTTGTACAGGATGTAGTTACTGTATGCCTTGTCCTTTTGGGGTTGATATTCCATCTAACTTTAAATATTGGAATAATTGCTTTATTTATGATGATGCTCAAAAGTTTAAAACAAGATATCAAAGTTTAGCTAAGGAAGCGAAAGCAAGTCAATGTAAAGAATGTGGAGCATGTGAAAAAATGTGTCCACAACAATTATCAATTAGGGCTGATTTAAAAAGAGTTGTTGAAGATATGGGTGAATAAGGAGGCGTTTGATATGACAAAAAGGATACTCACATATGTATTATCACTTGTTATGATATTCTCTTTAATGGGATGTCAAAAAGATACAAAGAGTAATGAAGAAACACAAAAAGAATTTGATGCATTTATTAATAAAGAATTTGTTGATGCCATGGAAAATGATTATATGACAATGCATGTATATTTAGAGAATCCAAAGGATTATGGTGTTGATCAAAGTAAAGTTAAAGTAAGACTAGGTGTCTATTTAGATGAGAAGAGTCAAAAAGAAGCAATCAAAGAAGAACAAAGTTCTTATGAAAAGTTCAAAGAATTTGATAGAGAAAAATTGACAGAAAAGCAAAAAGATATTTATGATATTTATGAATATGAAAATTCATTAAGTGATAAATTGAGTGATGATAAATTTGATTATTATGAACCAGTATTTCAAAGTATGACAGGTATTCATTATCAAATTCCAACATTATTTGCAGATTGGGAATTAAGAAATGAACAAGATGTTAAAGATCTTATTTTATTGGTTAAAGATGTTAAACCATATATTGATAGTGCTTTAGAATATACAAAGAAACAAGAAGAAAAAGGATTGTTAATGTTAGATTTAGACAGTGTTATAAAATATTGTAAAAATATTATTGATAAAGGATCTAAGAGTTCTGTTTTAACTTCTATGAATGAAAGTATAGATACTTTATCATTAGGTCAATCTAAGGCAGAGAAATATAAGAAAGAATTAAAAGAAGCTTTTACATCATCATTTGTGGTAGCATATCAAAATATTTATGATGTAATGAATGATTTTAAAAAGTCAGGAAAAAACAATACTGAAGGTTTAGCAAAGTTTAAATATGGAAAAGAATACTTTGAATTAAAATTACAACAAAAGATTGGAAGTTTAAAGACTGCCAAAGAAGTTAAAGAAATGATGGAAAAAGGATTTGATGATCATCTTCAAACTTTACAAGAAGTTATTATGAATAATGTTGAAGATATGCAACCCCTTATTAATAATAAACTACCAAACACATCATATAAAAGCTATAAAGATATATTAGACAGCAATAAAAAGAAAATCAAAGAAAATTTCCCTAGTGTTAATAATCTTGATTATGTTATTAAAGATATTAATGAAGAAATAGCTTCGGATTCAGGTGTTGCAGCATATTTCAATATTCCTGCAATAGATGGAAATTCAGCTAAACAGTTACGTGTTAATCCTAAAAACGGAGGAGCTAATACAATTGATACATATTCAACAGTATCACATGAAGGATTCCCAGGACACATGTATCAATATGCTTACATGTATGAAAATGTTGATAGTTTATATATAAAAGCAATAGCGAATGTTCTTGCTTATACGGAAGGATATGCAGTTTATGCTCAATATGAAAGCTTTAATTATCTTGATGGAATAAGTAAGGCGTTGTTAGAAGCATTTAAAGAAAATATGTTAGTTTCTTATGATGCTATTATTGTTGCTGATATAGGTATTCATTATGAAGGATGGTCTTTAGATGAATTTAAGAGTTATTTAAGAGGTAAAGGATTAGCTTTGGATGATGATGCATTCCAACAACAATATTTACAGTTACAGGCAAATCCTGCTGCATTTGAAGCTTATTATGTAGGATATCATGAAATAGATATGATGAAGCAAGATGCTAAAAATCAATTAGGTGAAAAGTTTGATGAAAAGGAATTCAATAAAGCTTTATTAGAGAGTGGAACAGCAACATTTGAGGTTGTACAACGTCATGTTAATGAGTATATCTCTCATGCAAAATAAATATGAGAAAGATTTAACTTTGTATAAACATTGTTAAATCTTTTTTCATAATGTGAAAAAAAGAAAAAATATTTTATTTTATGATAGAATAGTTCTGCTAATAGGAGGAACGTATATGGGATTAAAGATGAGGTATAATTTCTTACATTTATTTTATTGGTTTAGTTGTTGTTGTATTAATGGATTTATAGCTGTTTTTTTACAATATAAAGGCTTAACGAATACAGAAATTGGTATTGTAACAGGTGGTTCGTGCATTGCGACTATTTTTTTATCACCTTTTATTTCATCACTGATTTCAAAAATAAAAGGTTTAACAATTAAAAAATTAATGACAATTATTTTTACTTTAACATGTGGTATGTATTTAATTATGGCGTATTTAGCATTACCATCTTTTATATTAATGGTCATATATATTATTATGTATGCATTAAATTTATCAACAGTACCTATGTTGACAATGATTGCAATGAATTATATTAATGAAGGTATATATGTTAATTTTGGTTTGGCAAGAGGGATCGGATCTGCATCATGGGCAACAAGTGCTTTGGTATTTGGACGAGTTTTAGCGTTTTTAGATACAAGTATATTATCAGTTGGTTATCTTGTTTTTACAATGATTACACTAATGATATTATTTACTCTTCCTGAGAGCGAAATGAAACAAGTTAAGAATAAAAAAGAGGGGTCTATTTTTACTGTTATAAAGAAATACCGAATCTTTTTCTTTTTACTCTTAGGTTTTTGTTTTATGTTTGCAGGAGCAACATCAATAGGAACATATTTAATTAATATTGTTAAAAATTTAGGTGGAGATACATCATTATATGGAGTGGCCATGTTTGCTATGGCATTTAGTGAACTTCCTGTTATGATGGCAGTTCCTAAATTAATGAAAAAGTTTAATAGCATTACCCTTATTTTAGTTGCTTCTATTTTTTATATTTTAAGAAACTATACAATAGGTTTGGCACCACATTTAATTATTTTAATTATTGGAATGATGTTTCAAGGATTATCTTATGGATTATTTACAGGAGTTATTACATACTATGTGACTTATAATTTAGAGACACAAGATCAAATGGCTGGACAAACAATGATAGGAATTATGACTTCTGGAATAGGTTCTACACTTGGAAATGTTTTAGGTGGTATTTTACAAGATACAATAGGGTTAAATGCTCTCTTTATGTTTGTATACATAATGACAGCTATTGGAGCTATTGTTATTGTTCTTTGTAAAGTAATGAGTAAGAGGTTAGCAAAATAAGATTATCATAAATTTAGTGGGTGTATAATTTTAATTAACATAATAAATAAAAATTATTATTATTTTATAGACTTTGTTGTTAAAATCAACTAAAATATGAATATGTTGAAAAAAGGAGAAATAAATTATGAGTGGATTTTTTGGTGTAGCATCTAAAAATGATTGTGTAATGGATTTGTTTTTTGGTGTTGATTATCATTCTCATTTAGGAACAAGAAGAGGTGGAATGGCTGTATATGGTAAAAATTCGTTTAATCGTTCTATCCATAATATAGAAAATTCACCTTTTAGAACAAAGTTTGAAAAAGATATAGAAGAATTTGAAGGAAATATAGGAATTGGATGTATATCTGATAGTGAGGCACAACCATTGTTGGTTAACTCTCATCTTGGATCTTTTGCAATTACAACAGTAGGAAGAGTTAATAACTTAGAAGAGTTAAAGAATAACTGTTTTGCACATGGAACATCACACTTTTTAGAAATGAGTGGAGGTGTGATTAATCCAACTGAGTTGGTTGCAGCTTTAATTAATCAAAAAGATTCTATTGTAGACGGTATTAAATATGTTCAAGATATTGTTAAAGGATCAATGAGTATTTTAATTATGACTAGTGAAGGTATTTATTGTGCAAGAGATAAATATGGAAGAACACCTGTTATTATTGGAAAGAAAGATGGAGCATATTGTGCAACTTTTGA
Source organism: Candidatus Stoquefichus sp. (assembly GCA_021768625.1). Classification (GTDB taxonomy): domain Bacteria; phylum Bacillota_I; class Bacilli_A; order Erysipelotrichales; family Coprobacillaceae; genus MGBC163490. The sequence goes on from JAETUM010000047.1 coordinate 14,036, forward strand.
AAGTTCTGCATTTTTAAATTTAGGATATCATCATGTAAAGGATTTGGGTCCAGGAGAAATTGTTTTTATGACACATGATCAATTAAAACAAGAACAAAAACCTTATGAAAAAATGAAGATATGTTCATTCTTATGGGTATATTATGGATATCCAACATCTACATATGAAGGTGTTAATGTAGAGGCGATGCGTTATCGTTGTGGAGATATGTTAGCACAAAGAGATGATGTTGCTCCAGATAGTGTAGCAGGAGTACCTGATTCTGGAATTGCACATGCGGTGGGGTATGCGAATCGTTCTGGGTATCCTTTTGCAAGACCTTTTATTAAGTATACTCCAACTTGGCCTCGTTCATTTATGCCACAAAGTCAAGGTCAAAGAAATCTTATCGCAAAGATGAAATTAATTCCAGTACAAGAATTAATTAAAGATAAAAGTTTATTATTAATTGATGATTCTATTGTAAGAGGAACACAGTTAAGAGAAACAACAGAATTCTTATATCAAAGTGGAGCTAAGGAGGTTCATGTAAGACCTGCATGTCCACCATTGTTATATGGTTGTAAGTATTTAAATTTCTCTCGTTCTAATTCAGAAATGGATTTGATTACAAGAAGAGTTATTAGAGATTTAGAAGGAACAGAGGATATTAGTGATGAAATCTTACAAGATTATGCTAATCCAGATCATCCTAAGTATCAACAAATGTTAGATGAAATTTGTAAGAGATTGAAATTTACATCTTTAAGATACCATCGTTTAGATGATATGATTGAATCAATAGGAATTAATCCTTGTGATTTGTGTACATATTGTTGGAATGGAAAAGAATAGGCAAAACCAAATCTTTTGATTTGGGTTTTTATGTTAAAAGGATTGCTTTCAAATAAATGTTCATGTAAACTGTATCCATAAGGAGATATTTATGGATAGAACAAAACAAATAGAACAATCAATCATTAAGAAGTATAGAAAAAATATATGGAGAAAGTTTGTTAAGGGAGTACAAACTTATGATTTGATTCAACCAGGTGATAAAATAGCTGTTTGTATATCTGGAGGAAAAGATTCAATGTTATTGGCAAAACTTTTGCAAGAATTAAAACGTCATGGAAAATTTGATTTTGGTCTTGTTTTTTTATCTATGGATCCAGGTTATAATGAGAAGAATAGAAAACGTATTGAAGAAAATGCTGAGATATTGGGAATACCTTTAGAAAGATTTGAATCTGATATTTTTCAGGTTGTTACAAATATAGAAAAGTCACCTTGTTATTTATGTGCGAGAATGAGAAGAGGATTTTTGTATGCAAAAGCAAAAGAATTGGGATGTAATAAAATTGCTTTAGGCCATCATTTTGATGATGTGATAGAAACGATATTAATGGGAATGTTTTATGGCTCGCAAATACAAACAATGATGCCAAAACTGCATAGTACGAATTTTGAAGGAATGGAACTTATTAGGCCAATGTATTTAATAGAAGAAAAAGATATTATACAGTGGATGAACTATAATGATTTGCATTTTATACAATGTGCGTGTCGCTTTACAGAAGATATGGAAGAACGTGGAGAGATTGAGCATACTTCTAAAAGAGAAGAAATGAAAAACTTATTAAAGTATCTTGAAACAATGAACCCAAATGTTAAAAAAAATGTGTTTAAGAGTGTAGAAAATGTTAATCTTGCTACAATTATTGCATATAATGACGAAAATGGAAAACATCATTTTTTAGATGTGTATAATGAAAAAGGAGAATAGACTATGTTTTCAAGATTTGCATTGTTAGTTGGAAACGACAATATAGAGAAACTTAGCCAGAAACATATTATTATTTTTGGCATAGGAGGTGTAGGTGGATATGTTGTAGAGGCACTTGTAAGAAGTGGTGTTGGACATATAACGATTGTAGATAATGATACTGTTTCATATACGAATCTTAATAGACAAATTATAGCAACTCATGAAACTATAGGTCAAAAAAAGGTTGACGTTATGAAAAAACATATATTATCTATTAATCCAAATTGTCATGTTGAAACAAAAGAATTATTTTATTTGCCAGAAAATGCCCATGAGATTCATTTAAATGAATATGATTATGTTATTGATGCAATAGATACAATAACATCCAAAATAGAGATAGCAGTATATTGTGAGGAAAATAATATTCCTTTAATAAGTTCGATGGGAACAGGAAATAAATTAGATCCTTCAAAATTAGAAGTTTCTGATATTTATAAAACATCAGTATGTCCTTTAGCAAAAGTAATGAGAAGAGAATTAAAAACAAGACATGTCAAACATTTAAAAGTTGTTTATTCTAAAGAAATACCAATAAAACCAACTTTTAGTCAAGAAGAAACAAAAAAAAGAACTGTACCAGGAAGTACAGCCTTTGTTCCTGCAAGTGCAGGTTTATTAATAGCAAGTGAAGTTATTAAAGATTTATTGAATTTATAATGATTATTATTTGCAATTGGTAAATATTTTGGTATAATGTTGCTGTAAGGAATTAATTGTTGTCTTTGTCTGATGGAACATATGTAATAAGTTCATCAATAGTACAGTTTAAGTATGAACAAAGTTTACAAATAAGATTTGCATCTATTCTCTGAAATCTATTTTGACAATATCTATTAAAATTAGGTCGAGCAATATCTAGGTCCTTACATATTTTGTTTTTACTAATATTATTTTCTGCTAATAACTTTTCAATATTAAGTATTAAATATCCATATTTCATACAAACACCTCTTTTTATAAGTATAATAAAATAAATATTGTTTAAAAATTATCTATAAAGTAATTTACTAAATAGCAAGGGGTATGTATAATAAAAGAAGAAAATATAAAAGAAAGAGCTGAATGAAATAATGAATATAAAAAACTTAATAAGGAAGTTATTTGTTTTAGATAGAGAGAGATACGAAAATAAACAATTAAAAGCATTTATAAGATTAGAAGAAAATATTAATAATCTTGATAACATTGATTCTTATATTATGTGTTTTATAGAATCTATTCCTAAAGAAATAGATAAAATAGACTATAAGTATTATTTTATTAATTTTAATTCTGATTATTTTAATATATTATATTTTAATCTTATGATTATGATGTTAATTATTTTTCCATTTGCAATAGATGAATACTATGGCTTTATTTTTATTGTTCCCATTATATACTTAATTATTTCTTTGATTTCTAATTTTGTTTTAACAATTAAAGAAATTAATGATATAAAGAAAAAATTTAAAAGAATATATCAAAATATACAAATGAAATTATAGTTCTTTTTTTCACAATTATAGACATTTCTCATACAATATAGAGAGGTGAATATGATGAAGGAAGAACTTCAATCGTTTATTTATATAGAGAAATTACTTGCTCAGATGTATAGAATGGCAGCACCATTAGCCACAATGCAGGAAGAAAGGAATACATTATTATCTTTTGCGAGTGATGCAGAGCAGAATGCTAATTTTTTAAATTATTTTTATAAACAAGAATTTGGGACAAATTTTGATCCAATGATTCCTGAAGGTATTATTAATGGTAGCTTTAGAGATGTTTTAAGAGAGATACAAAGGCAGGAATTAACATCTTATCTTCAATTTAGAAAACAGCTTTATAGACAACAAGATTATGATTTTAGGCAAACAATGCAAGTTATAACTGATAAAAAGCTAGGACACATTTTAACTATTATGGCCATTATTTCGGATATGGATAATCAAGCTAATTAAAATGAAAAGAAGATCTAATTATATTGATATTCATCAATAATTAAATCTTCTTTTTTATATATATTAAATGGTGACCTGTACGGGATTCGAACCCGTGAATGCATGCGTGAAAGGCATGTGAGTTAACCGTTTCTCCAACAGGCCAAAAAAAATGGCGCTTGAAGTAGGACTCGAACCTACGACCGATCGGTTAACAGCCGATTGCTCTACCAACTGAGCTATTCAAGCACGGAATTTTGGAGCGGGTGATGGGAATCGAACCCACGTAGTCAGCTTGGAAGGCTGAAGTTCTACCATTGAACTACACCCGCAGAAATGGTGCCCAGGGCCGGAGTCGAACCGGCACGGATTTTAAGGTCCGCAGGATTTTAAGTCCTGTGCGTCTACCAATTTCGCCACCTGGGCATATAGAGTTTTATTGGTGACCCGCAGGCGACTCGAACGCCTGACCCTCTGATTAAAAGTCAGATGCTCTACCTGCTGAGCTAGCGGGTCAAAGAATGGTGGGGAGGGGCGGATTCGAACCACCGAACCGAAAGGAACTGAGTTACAGTCAGCCGCGTTTAGCCACTTCGCTACCTCCCCAATAATGGTGCCGGCTAAAGGACTTGAACCCCATGCTTATATAATATACCAATTTTATGAGTTTTAGTCAATATGTTTAAAAAATTTTTTCACAAAAATTGAAAAAACTTAAAAATGATAATTAAAATTTGTAAAATATTCTAGTTATAGAATAAAAAAATGGCCAATTAGCCATTTTTAAAGTTCAAGTAATTTTTTTGCACTTACTAATTTAACACAAAGTGCAAATAAATGAGCGGCTTGAGTTAATTCGTTCATTGCAGGATATGAAGGGGCGATTCTAATATTTGAGTCATGTGGATCTTGTCCATATGGATAAGTTGCTCCAGCATCAGTAAGAATAGCTCCTGCTTCTTTACAAGCTGCTACAATTTCTTTTGCACAACCATCTAAAGATTCAAAAGATATAAAATATCCACCTAATGGTTTTGTCCAAGTTCCAATTTTAAGATCACCTAATTCTTTTTCTAAGATTTCTAATACGGCTTCAAATTTAGGGCGAAGAATATTAGCGTGTTTTGTCATGTGATTCTTTAATCCATCAAGATTTTTAAAATATTCAACATGTCTTAATTGATTGATTTTATCATGTCCAATAGTTTGTACTGTCATATGTTTAAGAATATCTTTTTTATTATTAATTGAGGTTGCTAGAGCTGCGACACCAGAACCTGGGAAAGTTACTTTTGAAGTTGAACAGAATTCAAAAACAATATCTTCATTATTTGCTTTTTGACAAGCAGTTAAAATATTATCAACGTGATCTTGTTTATCATCATATAAATGGTGGATAAGATAAGCGTTATCCCAAAAAATTCTAAAATCTTTTGCTGCTGGTTTTAAATGAGCAAAACGGTTAACTGTTTCTGATGAATATGTATAACCACTAGGATTAGAATATTGTGGTACACACCAAATCCCCTTTACGCTTTTATCATTATTTACATATTTTTCAACTATATCCATATTAGGGCCATCTTCATTTAATGGAACAGGAATCATCTTAATCCCAAAATGCTCTGTAATAGCAAAATGACGATCATATCCAGGAACAGGACATAAAAACTTTACTTCATCAAGTTTACACCATGGAGTTTCTCCTAAATAACCATGAGTATAACCACGACTTACTTGATCAAACATAATATTTAAACTAGAATTTCCGTAAATAATTAAATGATCATTATCAGTATCTAACATTTCAGCAAATAAAGTTTTAGCTTCATCTATACCATCCAAAATACCATAATTACGATAATCCATCTTTTTCACAAGTTCACTTTGACTATTAATTACATCTAATAAATCCATTGATGCGTCTAATTGATCAAAGTCAGGTTTACCTCTAGCCATATTTAAACTTAAGTTTTGTTTTTTGATTTTATCATAGTCTTTTTCTAAATCATTTAAAACTAATTTTAATTCATCTTTATCCATTTCTACAAAAGCTTTCATACTTTTCATCTCCTTATATCAAATATATGCAAATATTTTAACCTTTCACAAATTAAATTGCAATCTATATCTAAATAAAAATCGTAAAAAAGATATAATAGTGGTATAATATATATATATTTTAAAAAGTTATAAAAGTATAGGAGAAAAAATATGGATACAAATGCGTTTTTTAAATTAAGTTATGGACTTTATGTTATCACATCAAAAAGCAATGATAAGGAAAGTGGTTGTGTTATTAATGCTATGATGCAACTAACAGCTGAATCACCACAAATAGCAATTGCAGTTAATAAGAATAATTATACAACAGAACTTATTCAAGAAAGTCAAGTTTTTAATGCTAGTGTATTAATGGATGATGTTTCAATGGATGTTATTAAAACATTTGGATTTCAATCAGGAAGAGATAATGATAAATTCAAAGATGGAAATTATGGAACTGATCAAAATGGATTAAAATATTTAAAAGATGCTTCAGCAACTTTTAGCTGTCAAGTCAAAAAGAGTATAGATGTAGGAACACATATCTTGTTTATTGCAAAAGTTATAGAAGCAAAGATTCTTAATGAGGGAGAAGTACTTACATATGCTGCTTACCATGAAAAGAAAAAGGTAAAAAAAGGTTGGCGATGTACTGTATGTGGATTTATATATGAAGGAGAAAATTTGCCAGAGGACTATATATGTCCAGTTTGTAAAGTTGATGCTTCACACTTTTCTAAAATATAAATAAATTAAAAAAATGTATATATGATGAAATATATACATTTTTAATGTAAAAGAATTTTATTGTCAATTATCATATAATTGTTTTCTTTTAAAAGAATTAGGAATATTTGCTTCCTCTCTATATTTTGCTATTGTTCTTCTTGATATTTGAAATCCTTCCCTTTTTAATAAAAGAAATAATTCATAATCACTATAAGGAGCTTTTTTATTTTCATATATAATTATATTTTTAAGCATATTTATTATATTTTTGTTTTTTTCTAACAGAGTTGGTTTTCGAAACAAGTCTTTAATAGAGAATATTTTATCCTGAAATAAATAATATTTATGAGAAACACATCGACTTACAGTAGATATATTAATACCTAAATTTATGGCAATATCTTGCATTTGACATACTTTTAAAGGCGAACCAAATAGGAAATGATGTTCTTGTATTTTAATAATTTCATTCATTACAAAAAGTAAAGTTTTATTTCTTTTAGTAATATCTTCCATAAGAATAGAAGCATGATGAAAATAGTCTTTTAATATAGGATCTTGTGAAATTTGAAAAGAAAAATCTTTTAAAGTTTCTCTGGCAATATCTACAGAACGAACTTGAATTTTACCATCATGAATACTAATTTCTAAATCAGGAATAATAAGTTCTTCAGTTGTTGAATTATATTGAGCAGCAGGAAAAGGAGATTGTTCACGTATAACATCTATAGCATCATAGATTTCATCAATTGTTGTGTGATATTTTTTAGCTAAAGATGAATAATCTTGATTTAAAAGTGCATTTTGATCGTTTAAAAGAATTTGTAAAGCAAAAGTTTGAAAATCTTGTTCTAATTGAATACAAATACTGTCTAATGAATTTTTAGCAAATACACCCGTAGGTTCTAGTTTTTGTAGTTCATGTAGTATATGTTGCCATTGATTGTTATTGATATGTAGTTGTTTACAATATTCTTTATCACTAAGAGTTAAGAAACCATTATCATCTAAAGATTCAATAATAAAATGTGCATGGGCTTGATCAACATCTAATGAAACAACATGTAATTGAAAAAGTAAATCTGTAATTAGTGAATTATCCTGTTTATACAATTCTTGATGGACTTTAGGGTAAGAATAATATGGATTCCAATGATATTCAAAATAACCTTTAGTAATTTTTTTTAATCGACTCATAAGTTCTGTATTATTCATCTTTAAAATTTCTAAAGATTGTTCTCTATCATAATTAAAATTTTGTTTTTGTTTAATAGTTGGCACAATTAATTGCTCGTTTTTCATTATAGAACACTCCCATTATTACAAATTTTGTAGCTTGTAAAAAAGTAGAATTTATATATACTAAAATTATAATAACAAAATTCTACTAAAATACAATAGGAGAGATAATAAAAGAAAGAGAGGATTTTATGGAAAAACAATTGATTTTATATATGAAACTTAAAACTCAACAAATCGATTTTAAAGATATATCTTTCTTTTCCTCAAATGCAATTGCTTTAGATATGGAAAAGAATAGAGTACAAATATCTAGAGAATTAAATAATTTAGTTAGAGAAGATATACTTATAAAAACGAATACAAGACCCGTTTATTTTTTTCATCGCCAAACTTTAGAAGAACAATTTCATGTTCATTTATCAAAAAATGTTTTTGATAGTATTGAAGAGCTTTTACAAGAAATTAAACCCAATACAATTCATCATATCTTTTCTCAACTTATTGGTTATAATGGATCATTAAATCTATGCATAAATCAATGTATAGCAGCAATTAACTATCCTGGCAATGGACTTCCTATATTATTACAAGGGGCATCAGGGACTGGTAAAAGTTACATTGCTCAATTAATTTACCAATATGCAAATGCTACTGAAAAGATAAAAGGGAAATTTATTACTATTAATTGTGCAGAATATAGTAATAATCCAGAGCTTTTTTTAACAAATGTATTTGGATATAAAAAAGGTGCATATACAGGTGCTGATAGAGATCAAAATGGGATTTTATATCAAGCTAATCAAGGTGTTTTATTCTTAGATGAGGTACATGGACTTTTACCAGAATGTCAAGAAAAAATATTTCAATTTATGGATAGTGGAATGTATCATAGGGTGGGTGATAATGAAAATTGGTATCATTCAAATGTTCAAATTATTATGGCTACTACAGAAAATCCAAATGATGTCCTATTAAAAACACTTTTACGACGTATCCCTCTTATCGTTCAAATTCCAAATTTAAGTGAAAGACCATTACAAGAAAGAAAAGAGTTGATTCGCTATTTATTTAGTAAGGAAGAGGAATATATTCATCGAAAAATAGAAATTTCTAGAATGGTATATCATGTATTGCAATCAGTTTTTTTTCAGGGAAATATAGGTAAAATAAAAAATATAATTAAAACAACAGTTGCAAATGCCTTATTAAAAAATATGACAATTGATGTTGTATATATTCATATAAGAGATTTTCCACCTGATTTATTAAAAAGTATTTCTACACAAGGAATTAATCTTTTAGATGATAAAAAGATGTTAAAAATTGAAACACTATTAACTTCTCATCATATCGAACAACATTTCTATCGTTTTAATAAAGATGTTGTTAATTATTTAAATAAAAATAATAAAAGCTTTCTTAATGAGACAGAAGAACAATTTATTTATGATAAAGTTAAAATATATATAGATTATTTATTTTATGATAATAAAAAAAATACGATTTATGATAATGATATGAGTTTAGGATTTATTGAGCAAGCCTTGAGTATGATAGAAAAGAAGTATTTCATTAAACATTTTTCAAATAATGAAATGGAAATTATTTATCGCTTTATCTCAAATTTTTCAGGTCTAGAGAATGTAGATAGTATAGGATTAACTATAGCAGAAATACATTCAGCGATGCAGGTAGTAAAGGGAGTACAAAATTTTCAATTAGATAAAAATATTATAAAAGATTTTATTGATTTGATTAAGGATACATTTCTTATTCCACATATTGAAATCTTTGAACTGGATTTAATGATTCTATTTATATACTTGCTTAAAGATTATGATAACCTTCCAGCAACAGGTTTGATTATTGCACATGGATATTCTATTGCTAGTGAAATGGCAAAAGTTTCCAATCAACTCTTACAAAGACATATATTTGATGCTATTGATATGCCAATTAATAGTAATTTTGAAGATATTGTAGAAGAATTAAAAAGATATTTAGATAGTTTGCCTAAACGTATTCAAGATGTTATTGTTTTAGTTGATATGGGTTCATTGGAAATTGTACATGAGAGTTTAAAAAATTATTCTTTTAATATTGGTATTATTAATAATGTTACAACAAGAATGAGTTTAGAGGTAGGAAATAAACTTATTCAAAACGAAGACATTAAACAAATTCTAGAACAAACAAGTGCTCAAAATATTAGCTACTTTACACTTATACGTAAACAAAATAAGCCTGATTTAATCTTGACAGTATGTGAGACAGGGATTGGAATGGCAAATATGATTGTAGATTTAGTAAAAAGAAGTTTTCCTAAAGATGTCAATATCCTTGTTATTCCTTATGATTATCATAGTTTGTTGTATGAAGGTAAAAAACTCCCAATCTTTGAAAATTATCATGTATGTTTTATATTGGGAACACAAAATCCGCAAATAGACAATATTCCATTCTTATCTATATATGATATTATGGATGGAAGAAATAAGCGTTACATTGAGGAATTAATGAGAGGACATTTAAGTGGTATACAAATAGAAAGTTTTTGTAGAGAGATATTAAAGAATTTTTCTATTGAAAATTTAAAGAATTATTTAAATATTATTTCTCCTAAAAAAATAATTACATACATTGAAAAAATCACAGATAATATTCAAAGAATGTTAGAAATAGAATTTAATCCCAACTTACTTTGTTGTCTTTATATACATATAGCATGTATGATTGAAAGAGTTCTTCTTCATGAGGAGATTGATAGTTTTGAGGGTGTAGATATATTTATATATAAGCATGAGGATTTTTATATAAAAATAAAATCAGCATTTAATGAAATTGAACAAGTGTATGGTCTTAGTATACCAGATCAAGAAATTGCATATTTATATGAATATATATATTCTCAAAAGGATGGTAGTGTAACAGAAGATAAAAATAGTGTAATAGATAATCATTATTTTTTAGATTAAAAAATATAAAAGGGATAATACGAAAATAAGTATTATCCCTTTTTGTTATATAAAAACAAATAAATTAAGTTGGCACATTTAATTGCTATGTATAAAGTGAAGAAAGAAAGGAGGATTAAATATGAGACAATTCATTATTGCATCACATGGAGAGCTAGCATCAGGGATAGTAAGTGCAGCAAAAATGATTATTGGCGATGTTACAAGAGTGAAAAGTTGTAATTTAAGTGATTATGAAACAGTTTATGATTTATATGAAAACGTAAAATCATGTATAGTAGCAAATCCAGAAATAGAATATGTCTTAATGACTGATTTATTAGGTGGAAGTGTAAATAATTTACTTATGCAGTTATGTGAATATAAAAATGTCTTTATTGTTACAGGTATGAACTTAGGACTTTTATTAGAATTGTATTTATCAAGTGAAAATGAACAAACTAAAATTGCAGCTTTAAAAGCAATTGAATCATCAAAGAATAATATTCGTTTATTTGCTTACCCAATTAGTGATTATGTTGAGCAAAGTGAACAAAAGGAGGTGAATCTGTGGTAGTACTTTTAAGAATTGATGATCGTCTTTTACATGGACAAGTCGCTTTTTCATGGTTGAATACAATGGGACCAGATGCAATTGTCATAGCAAATGATGAAATATTGAGTAATGAAATTCAAAAAACAGCAATTAAAATGGCAAAACCTGCTGGAATTAAAATGACAATTCGTTCTTTAGAAGATGGTATTGATTTAATTAATAATGATCGAGTTAAAAAAATGAAATTATTTGTTGTTGTGAAAACAACAGAAGATGCTTTAAAAGTCATTAAAAGAATTAAAGAAAAAATTCCTTTAGTTAATATTGGGGGAATGTCGAATCGTACAAAAGGAAATAACAATATTGCTAAAGGTGTCTATTTAAGTGATCAAGATATTATCAATGTGAAAGAAATACAAAAATTAGTTGATAAAGTAGATGTCCGTATTGTTCCTACGGATAAAAAAAGGAATATTAATGATTTAATTTAAGAAGGAGGAGAGAAATTATGTTTGTAGAAGCTTTGCTAGTAGCGATAGTTGTAGCTATATGCTACTATTTGAATATGTGGTTTGGATATATTTTTACAGATAAACCAATCATTGTTGGAACATTAGTGGGTTTTGTTTTAGGTGATTTACAGACTGGAATTATTTGTGGTGCTACATTTGAGTTGATTTTCTTAGGGGCAGTTAATATTGGAGGAGCAGTTCCAAGTGATCCTACAGCAGGAACAGCTGTAGCAACAGCTTTTGTTATTTTGACAGGAATGTCTACTGAGGAAGCCATGGCTTTAGCAATCCCAACAGGTTTGTTGATGGCGCAAGCTCAAATGCTTACATACATTTTCCCAAGTTTTTTCAATGGTTATATTGATAGTTTAATTGAAAGAGATAAAGATAAAGGATTTGGATGGATGATTGTTTTTCTTTTACTTTTCCGTACATTGGTAGAAGCTATATTCCCATTTATAGTTATCTTTTTAGGAACAGATGCAATAACTGCAATTATGGCATATTTGCCAGAAGTTGTTACTGGAGGATTTTCAGTTGCTGGAGGAATGCTAGCAGCAGTCGGATTTGCAATGTTATTAAAGATGATTTGGACTAAAGAGCTTGCTGTATATTTCTTTGTTGGGTTCTTTATGGCTACATATTTGAATATTCCAACATTAGGAATTGCAATTGCAGGGTTATTATATTGTATCGTTAAATATTATACTATGAAAGAACAACCATCTTATACACAAATAAGTGGTATGAACGCTTCATTAGGAGAGGAGGATTTATTCAATGACTAAGAAAAATTCAATTTTACATTTAGAGCCAGAAGATAAAAAAATGGTTAACTCCATTGCTTGGAGAATGATGGTAGGAAGTTCTCCTTACCAATATGAAAAAATGCAGGCACTTTCTTTTCTTTATGCAATGACACCAGCTATTAAACGTTATTATAAAGATGATAAAGAAGGACGTATTGCTGCTTATAAGCGTCATTGGGAACTTTGGAATACAACTCCACAGGTTGCAGGAATTGTTGCAGGGTTAGCCGCATCAATGGAACGTGAAGCATCAAAAAATCCTGATTATGATGTAAATAGTATTAATGCACTTAAAGTTTCTTTAATGGGTCCATTAGCAGGTATTGGAGATTCTTTCTTTTGGGGATCTTTGAAGATTATAGCAACAGGTATTGGGGTTTCTTTTGCATTGCAAGGAAATATATTAGGTCCAATTTTATATTTCTTAGTTTATAATATTCCATCATCTTTAATAAGGCATTTATTTCCAGTTATAGGATTTAATTTGGGAAATAGTTTTATGGAAAAAATGAATAAAGCTGGAATTATGCCATTCTTAACAAAATGTTGTAATATTATTGGAATTATGATGGTAGGCGCTATGGCATGTTCGATGGTTACGCTTAAAATTCCATTTGTATATGAAGCACATGGAGCGACTATCAATGTTCAAGAAATTATAGATTCTATTTTACCAAATGCATTACCAATGGGTCTTACATTGTTATGTTTTTGGATGTTGAAAAAGAAAAATGTTTCACCAACAGTACTTATTATCTCATTGATTATTGTATCTATTGCATTACATGCAATTGGTATTTTATAAGACATTAAAATAAATTGATATTAAAAATAAGGAGAAAACAGTTATGTTAAGTAAAGAAGAAATCATAAAAAGTTTAGAAGGTGGTTTAATTGTTTCTTGTCAAACAGAACCAGGAGATTGTATCCATAATGATGGTCAAACAGTTGTTACAATGGCAAAAGCAGCACAATGGGGTGGAGCAGTAGCTATTCGTGCAAATAGTCCAGAACAAGTAAAAGCTATACATGAAGCAGTAGATCTTCCAATTATAGGATTAGATAAAATCTATTATGACAATATGGATTATTTAATTATGACACCAACAATTGAACATGCAAAAGCATTATGGGAAGCTGGAGCAAGAATTATTGCTTTAGAAGCAACAGATCGTCCAAATCATTTAGGAGTACCAACTCGTGATTTAATTCCTGCAATTAAAAGAGAACTTCCAGATGCAATTATTTTTGCAGATGTGGATAATATAGAGAATGCGAAAGCAGCAGCTATGTTAGGTGCAGATATTGTAGCTCCAACATTAACAGGATATACAGAAGCAACAGCTTATGTTACTGAACCACCTGCATTTAGAGAGGTTGCACAAATGTGTCGAGAAGTAGATGTTCCAGTTGTTATGGAAGGACATGTTTATGATCCAGAATCAGCAATGAAAAGTTTATATCTTGGATGTCATGCAGTTGTTGTAGGTAGTGCTATAACACGTCCTCACTTTATTGTTAAAAGATTTACTGATTTAATGAGTAAATTCCCTGTAGACTCTAACTGGAGAAATGATGAAAAGAAATGGACAGGACCAATTACTAAAATAAATAAAGATTAAATAAAAATTAATGTAAGAGGAGGTATATTTTATGGGTAGTATCGTAGATGAAGGATTATCAGGAGAAAACAATGTAGAGATTCTTGCAAAATTTCCATGTGAAAAGTCTTTAGAAGAACAATTACAGGTTATGGAACTTTATACTGAAAAGCATAAGGAAACAAAAGGTATGCCAAAAGGGAAAAGAGAAATTGCTTGTATGAGAGTTTTATTCCCTAGAATGTTCCGTAAAAGACAAAAAGAAGATCTATTTGTAGGAAGATATGATGCCTTACCTATTGGCTTTGGAGCAGTTACTTCATTAGGTGGTGTAGGACATTATTGTGTATTTGGAAAATTAAGTACATTCCAACAGCAATTAGAAAAGGAAGAAGATAAACAAAGAGTTAATGCACTTATTGAATATTGGAATGATCATGATTTAAAAGCTAAACATGCTAGAAAATATAATGATAAAATTGTTAATAAAGTTTTTTCAAAAAATTCTTTAGATGCACCTATTGAAAGTTCAGCACGTTTAAGTGGAATGATGCTTGACTACAATAAGTTAGTTGAAAAAGGAGTTAAAGGATTACGACAAGAAACTTTATCTAGAATGTGTGATGATAAAGATAATGAATTTTATTTAGCTGTATTAGATGCATTAGACTTATTTAGTGATTGTTGTGATTATTTGGCAAAACAGGTTGAAGATGAAATAACATATGCAGATAAAGACCAAATAGAAGATTTAAAAGTCATTGTTGAAAGTCTTCATGTTATTAGAGAAGAACCACCAAAGACATTTCATCAAGCAATTCAAATTGTATGGCTTTATGCTATCTTAGCTGGAATCATTAATTATGGAAGATTAGATGATGTTGTTGGAACATTCTTAAAACATGATTTAGATACAGGATATATTACATATGATAAAGCAAAAGAATATGTTAAATGTCTTTGGACAATGATAGAGAATAAAAGAACAACAGTTAATGGAAGAGTTATAGTAGGTGGAAGAGGTAGAAAAGACCCTGAAGCAGCTGATATTTTTACTAGAATAGCTTTAGAAGTATGTCATGAATGTCGTTATGTAGAACCTCAATTTACATTAAGAATATATGAAGATACACCAGAAGATATATTTGATAAGGCAATGCAATGTTTAGCAGATGGAGCAACATATCCAACTTTATATAATGATAAAGTACATGTTCCTGGACTAGCACATTGTATGAAAGTATCAGAAAGAGAAGCAGAACAATATGCCCCATTTGGATGTGGAGAAATGAATATTGTTGGAAAAACAGTAGGAACTCCAAATGCAACTATTAATCTTACAAAAACTTTAAATATATTTATGAATGGTGGTATTGATCCTTATGATAATGTCTATAAAGGTGATGGAGTTCATTTAAAGAGTCTAGAAGATATATCTTCTTATCAAGAGTTTTATAATGAATATTTAGTCTTGGTTGATCATTATTTAGATATTCTTGCTTATTCTCAAGCCAAATCATATGAAAGCATGAATAATGATGTTGACTTTGTTTTTAATAGTATATTGATGGATAATTGCTTAGCAAGTGGAAAGCCACTTCTAGGAGGTGGTGTTACGTATCTTGGTGGATGCTGTGAAACATTTGGAAATACAAACACAGCAGATGCTCTAACAGCTATTAAAAAACTTGTCTTTGAAGAAAAGAAATATACATTAACTGAAATTAATAAAGCATTACTTGCTGATTTTGAAGGATATGAGATGATGAGAAAAGATATGCTTGAATGTCCAAAATATGGAAATGATGATGATTATGCAGATAAAGTATATTTAGAGTTATATGATCATGTATCAAGATATACAAGAGAAGCAGGAATACGTAATGGATTACATCATTATGGAATTGTTATTATAAATAACCAACAAAATACAGATTGGGGATTATTAACAAGTGCATCAGCAGATGGAAGAAAGAATACTGTTTACTTAAATCCAAGTAATAATCCACAAGGAGGAGCAGATAAAAATGGTCCAACTGCGGTATTAAAATCTATATCAAAATTAGATTCACGTTTCCATCTAGGATCAGTTCAAAATATTAAATTCCAAAGTGATTTCTTTAAAGATAATATGGAAAAAATAAAAACAATGATAAAAACATATTTTAATCAATTAGGTGGATGTCAGTTAATGGTAACAGTAGTTGATGCAGGAGCATTGGAAGATGCTATGGTACATCCTGAAAAATATCCTGATATGATTGTAAGAGTGAGTGGATTTAGTGCAGTATTTGTTAATTTAAGTAAAGAAGTACAAATGGAACTATTAAGTAGAACACTCAATGCGAGGGTATAGTTATGAATGCATATATTATGGAAGTAGAAAAATTTGCTATACATGATGGACCTGGTATAAGAAGTGTGGTCTTTCTACAAGGGTGCCCTTTAAGATGTCCATGGTGTGCTAATCCTGAATCACAAGAAATAAAATCTCAACTTATGTATAAAGAAAAAACATGTATTAAATGTGGAAAATGTGTTGTTAATTGTCCACAAAAAGCGATTTCTATTGTAGATGGGAAATTACAATTTGATAGAGAAAAGTGTATAAAATGTGAAACATGTGCAATTAATTGCCCAGTAAGTGCAATTCATTTTATTGGAAAAAGTGTTGAGATAGAAGAAATTATGCAAGAAGTATTAAAAGATAAACCTTTTTATATTGAATCTCAAGGAGGAGTCACAATATCAGGAGGTGAACCTTTTGTACAATTTGCAGTATTAAAGGAATTGTTAGTAAGGTTAAAAGAAGAAGGAATATCAACAGCTGTTGAAACAACAGGAGATACAGACTGGGAAAAAATAGAAGAATGTCTTCCATATATTGATTTGTTTTTGTTTGATGTTAAACATAGTCAAGCATCTGAAATAAAAAGAGTTACTAAAGGTAATGGAGAACGAATATTATATAATTTAAAAAAATTAGCTTCTGTTGCAGCGAATAAGATCATTATTAGAACACCAGTTATACCAGAATTTAATTATGATTCTAAAACAATAAAAGAAATTATTGATTTAGGAGCAAAGTATCAAGTATCAGAAGTTCATTTGTTACCTTATCATACATTAGGAACATCAAAATATGAACAATTAGATAGAGAGTATACTTTACAAGGTATAAAAATGCTATCAAAAGATGATTTAAAAGATTTTGTAGAATACGGGAAAAGTCTTGGTGTGAATATACAAGCAGGAGGATAAAAGTATACATTATAACAATTAATGAATATTTTAAAATCCAAAAAACATATAGAAATGTTACAATCATAAAATATACACTCTCCCTAATGAATTAAAATTTTCTATTTATCGTCCAAATATACTATTACTAAAGTAACATTTCTATTTTTATTAAAAATTCAAAAAAGTATCTAAAATAAGATACTTTTTTTGTGTTTAAAAAAATAAAAAGTTTGAATAGATAATTGCATTAAATAAAAAAATAATATATAATACTTTTGATAATAGTTGACGAAAGTTATCTGTGTATATATACTTTAGATAGAAGATGATAAAAATGAATAAAAATACAACCCAAAGTTTAAGAAAAATTAATCAAGAAAAAATTATTAAAGCACTACGAGACCATGGAGAATCTAACAAAAATCAATTATCAGAATATACTTCATTAAGTGTTGGAACATGTTATAACATTTTAATGGATTTATTAGAAACTAAGGAAGTTATTCGTGGTGATGGTTTTGCTTCAACAGGTGGAAGAAAGGCAAAAAGCTACAAATTGAATGAAGATTTTTCATATATATTAGCTGTATCAATGTATCGAAAATTTGAAGAAATTTATTATATTTTGAGAGTATATAATCATATAGACCAGCAGGTTTATGAATATATTTCACAAAAAAGAGTTATAAATTTTGAAGATTTATATAATGATATTGTGCAAGTCAATAAACAATTTCCAAATATTTGTATTATTTCCTTGGCAATACCAGGAATAGTCTCTAAAGAAGGGCAATTAGAAAAGATTTCAATGGTCAAAGGACTAGAAAAAATATCGCAAGTCCATATGAAAGAAAAACTTGAAACATTACTTCACAAAAAAGTGATTTTAGATAATGATGTTAATATTGCAACTATTGGATATTATTCTTTACATACAGATATTAAAAATATTGCTTTTATTTATCAACCATTAGATGAATTAGCAGGATTCTCTTTTATTGTAGATGGACGTTTATTACGTGGACAACATGGACTTATTGGAGAAGCTCCTTATTTACCAATATTGAATCAAGAACAACAATATCATTATTTAGAAACTCATGAAGGAACTTATGAACTTTTAGTGAAATTTATAGTATTGATTATGCTTATGAATGATCCACAACAAATTATTATATGTTGTCAAGAAAATATAGATATTAAACAAATATATAATGGTATTTTTAAATATATTCCAGATAAAAATTTTTTTCCAAGTATAAATGTTTATAAGGATATTAATGAATTTATTTTTGCAGGGTTGATATTCATCAGTAGAGAAATACTTAATACAAATTTAGTTATGAAAATGCAAAGTGTATATAAATAAAGGAGGAGAAAATATGAAAAATTATATTGATTTACATATGCATAGTAAATATAGTGATGATGGTGAGTTTACACCATCACAATTAGTAGAAATGTGTTTTGAAAAAGGGATTCAAATTATGGCTATTGCTGATCATAATAGTGTTAAGGCTATTGATGAAGCTAAAAATAAAGCAAGAGAATTAAATATGTTTTATATACCAGCAGTAGAAATCGATTGTACATATGAAACAACAAATTTACATGTTGTGGGATATGGCATAGATTATAAGCATCCTGATTTTATAACTTTGGAGCAAAATGTTTTAAATCAAGAGTTAGCATCTTCAATGAAAAAAATTGAATTAACAAGAAGTTTAGGATTTGAAATTACACAAGAAGAATTAAATCAATTATCAGATAATGGTGTTTATACTGGTGAGATGTTTGCTGAAATTTTATTAAATAAGGAAGAATATAAAAATCATGAGTTATTAAAACCATATCGACAAGCTGGTAAAAGAAGTGATAATCCATATGTTAATTTTTACTGGGATTATTATGCTCAAGGGAAACCATGTTATACAGAAATTGTTTATCCATCACTTAAAGAGATAATTGATTTGATTCATAATCATGGGGGTAAAGCTGTATTGGCACATCCTGGAAATAATTTAAAAGGAAAATATGAAATATTTGATGATATGGTGAAGCTAGGACTTGATGGAATAGAAGCATTTAGTAATTATCATAATAAAGAAGCAGTTGATTATTTTTATAAAAAAGGACAAGAATATCATATTATGGTTACTTGTGGAAGTGATTTTCATGGTAAAACAAAACCAGCTATTGAATTAGGGGAATGTCGATGTCCCTATGATGAAGAATTTATTGAAATTGAATTAAAGAATAATAAACTTATTTAAAAAATGGAACATTATGTTCCATTTTTTTATGACATGTATACTAGAGTCTAAGATATAACTTTGTTGACAAGTAGATAAAAATTAAGGTATCATAGAAAAAATTAAATAAAGGAGTTAAAATAATGAAAAAAGAATGTATTTCATTGCAACATATATCAAAAGAGTTTAATGGAAATCTTGTTTTGAAAGATGTTAATGCAGTATTACATCAAGGAGAGATTTTAGGTTTTCTTGGACCAAGTGGAGCTGGTAAAACAACAACTATAAAAATATTAACAGGACAATTAAAACCAACAGATGGACAAGCTTATGTATTAGGTATAAATTGTCAAGATATAGATGAAACCATTTATGAACAAATCGGAATAGTGACTGATGTGAGTGGTGTTTATGAAAGAATGAGTGTTTATGATAATTTAAAATACTTTGCTAAAATTTTAAATGTTCCATTAGATAATATAGATATTTTATTGAAAAGAGTGGGTTTATATGAACATAAGAAAAAGTTAGCTAGTCAATTGTCAAAAGGACAAATACAAAGATTAATTTTAATTCGAGCAATTCTTCATACACCTAAAGTATTATTTTTAGATGAACCAACTAGTGGTTTGGATCCAACAACAGCATTGGAAATTCATAAATTATTAAAAGAGTTAAAAACAGAGGGAATGGCTATATTTTTGACGACACATAATATGGAAGAAGCAACGAAATTATGTGATCATGTGGCATTATTAAATGAGGGAGTTATTGTTGAATATGGAACACCTCAAGATATTTGTTTGCGTTATAACAAAGAGAAGAAATATAAGATATTAAAAAATGATAAAAAAGAAGTTTTATTAATTCATACAGAAGAAAATATAAAAGTATTGAATCAATGGTTAATGGATGATGAAATTATTTCAATTCATTCATGTGAACCAACTTTAGAATCGGTCTTTTTAGAAGTGACAGGGAGGGAATTGCAATGAAAACAATTCATATAAATAAACTTCTTGCAATTATAGAAGTTAAGGGAAAAGCTTTATTTAGTAAGAATTTTATTATTATGCCAATCTTTTCATTAGGAATGACATATATAATGAAACTTGCTTATGGAAGTATATCTAAAGAAATTGATATGACTGGTTATTATCTTTCTATGGGTGTTTTAATGAATGTATGTATGACAGGTGTGTATTGTGTAGCAGCTTGTCTTGCTGAGGAAAAAGAAAAGAATACTTTAAGGACGTTGATGACATCATCAGTAAATGGTTTAGAATTCTTTTTAGGAAGTTTGATTCCTGTAGTTCTATTAATGGTGATTGTTAATGTATTATGTGTATTTATTGCAGGTTTTTCAATGACTATAACAGAATGGTTATGTTATGTTGCTATTACAACAATATCATCAATAATTGGTGCAGTGACAGGAATGATTTTTGGTATATTTGCTAAGAATCAAATGTCGGCAGGAACAATGACTACACCAGTGTTAATACTTTTCATGTTAATTCCTATGTTTTCTCATCTTAATGAGATTATTGAAACTATATCTAATTATTTATTTACAGGAGTTATTATGAATTTTATTAATCATGTTACAACAAAAGTAACTTTAACCAATCCATTAGAATTAGGTGTGTTATTTTTAGAATTTATTTTAACAGTTATATTATTTCTTGTTTTGTATAAGAAGAATGGTTTTGAAGCTAATTAGTATAAAACAATTAAATTGAGGATACATATAAAAAAGGAAGTTGCTTTTATTACTAAACAACTTCTTTTTAATATAAAATTATTTTAAAGTTCTTGGTAGTGAAACAACAAAAGTTGTTTTATCTTTATGACTTGTTGCTAAAATATTACCATTATGAATGTTGACAATATTTTTAGCAATAGCTAGTCCTAAACCAGTACCACCTGTAGAAGAAGAACGAGAGCTATCGCTACGATAAAATTTATCAAAGATGTAAGGAAGATCTTCTTTAGAAATTGGATTTCCATAATTCATAATTTTAATAGTTACTGTTTGGTCATCATTTAAAACCTCAATTTTGATATCATTGTTATCTTCACCATATTTAACAGCATTAGATAATAAATTATCAAAGACTCTTGCTAAAAGTTGTCCATCACCATGAATCAATAAATTGGGTTGGCTTACATGAATAGAAGGTGTAAGATTATGCTCTTGAAAAGTTGGATAAAATTCATCAACAATTTGTAAAATAAGTTCAGATATGTTAATTGTTGTCATATGAACTTTTACATTAGCTTGATCTAGACTTGTAAATTCAAATAAATCATCCATCATACTTTGTAATCTTTTTGATTTTTCATAAGCAACAGTAGAATATTTTTTAATATCTTCTTTATTTAATTGATCATTATTTTTTATTAATTCTAAGTATCCTACAATTGTAGTTAGTGGAGTTCTTAAGTCATGAGCTACATTAGTAATTAAGTCATTTTTTTGTTTTTCAGCATTTCTTTCTGCATCAAAGGCTAATCGCTCATTTTCTTTTAAGATAGCTCCTTCTATTTCTTTATCAGCTAATGTTTTTGCTAAAGCATTGATATTAGCTGCTAATAAACCTAATTCATCATCATATTCAATAGGAACTTCAACATTATAGTCTCCATTTGTTACTTCTTGAATAGCACCACTTAAATTACCTAAATATTTAAGTGTAATATTCATTAAGTCAAAGAAAATAATAAGAAATACACATAATGATAATACAAATGAAATAAAGTATTTGATTTCAATTGATAAACTAAAAATATCAAAACTTGCCAAAATAATAATCATTGAACTATAAACTAAAAAAGTAATAATATAAGAAACAATAATATTAATAAGTAATCTCCATCGAAAACTACTTATAAATAATCTTCTTAACTTTTCCATCATAAATCAAATTTATAACCAATACCCCAAACAGTCTTAATATGTCTAGGATTTCTTGGTTGCCTTTCTACTTTTTCTCTTAATTTACGAATATGTACCATAATAGTATTATTAGAATTACTTGATTTCTCATGCCATATTTCTTCAAAAATATCTTCAATAGAAAATACTTTGCCAGGTTCACTAGCAAGCAAAATAAGTATTTCATATTCAATTCTTGTCAAAGCAAGAGGTTGATTATCTAGAGTAACAGATTTTTTTTGTTTATCAATAATTAAATCTGTCGCTTGAATAATTTGTGAAGAATCAACTAGAGGTTTATTAAAAACCTGAGCTCTTCTTAATTGAGACTTAACTCTTGCAACTAATTCCATAGCATTAAAAGGTTTGCTAACATAATCGTCAGCTCCTGATAACAATCCTTCGATTTTATCTTGGTCGGCTGTTTTTGCCGAAACAATAATAACTGGAATATGAAATTGCTCTCGAATCATTTTCAGTGCTTGAATACCATTGATTTCAGGCATCATTACATCTAATAAAACAAGATCAATTTGATTTTCTTTTATATCTTCAATTAAAGTAAAAGCATTGTAACGTTTAGTAACTTGATACCCTTCTTGAGTTAAATATATTTCTACTAAGTCAGTTATTTCCTTTTCATCATCTACAACAAGTATATGAGGTATTTGCATTTTTATCAACTCCTTATCTTTATTATATAGATTTTTTAAAAATATCAAAGAAATATTTTTATAATTTATAATAATAGAAAATTATTGAAATAATAAAAAATGTTTGATAAAATAATAAAGGGCACTCACAGCCTTCCAGTGAAGTGCTTTTTATTTTTATTAACAAGAAATGAAAGGAGTGTATTTTATGGCAAAATTTATATTTGTCACAGGCGGAGTTGTGTCAGGACTTGGAAAAGGTTTGACAGCTGCTTCTTTAGGAAGAATATTAAAACAAAGAGGATTAAAAGTATTTATGCAAAAATTAGATCCCTACATTAATGTTGATCCTGGTACAATGTCACCATTTCAGCATGGAGAAGTTTTTGTGACTGCTGATGGAGCAGAAACAGATTTGGATTTAGGACATTATGAAAGATTTATTGATGAAGAGTTAAATCGCAATTCATCTATTACAACAGGGAGAATTTATAGTGATGTTATTGCGAAAGAACGTCGTGGGGATTATTTAGGAGCAACCGTTCAAGTTGTTCCACATATTACAAATGAAATTAAGGCAAAAATTTATGCTGCTGCAAAAAGTAGTCAAGCTGATATTATTATTACAGAAATTGGTGGTACAGTAGGAGATATAGAAAGTTTACCTTTTATTGAGGCTATTAGACAAATACGTTTAGATTTAGGTTATGAAAATACATTATATATACATACAACATTATTACCTTATATTGGAGCAAGCCATGAAGTGAAAACGAAACCAACACAACATAGTGTAAAAGAATTAAGAGGATATGGAATACAACCAGATATAATTGTTTGTCGTAGTCAAAAACATATTGATCAGGAATTAAAAGATAAGATTTCATTGTTTTGTAATGTTCCAACAAAGGCAGTTATTTCTAATTATGATGTGGATGTTTTATATGAATTGCCTATTATGTTATTAGAACAACATATGGATGATTTGGTATTAGAGCATTTAAGAATAAATGCTCCAAAAGCAGATATGGATGAATGGAAATCATTAATCAAAAGAGTTCAAGGATTAAATAAAGAAATCACAATTAAGATGGTTGGAAAATATGTTCAATTACCAGATGCATATCTATCTGTGAATGAAGCTCTTAGACATGCTGGATATTATGAAAGTAGTGTTATTCATATTGAATGGATTAATGCAGAAGAAATTACTCAAGATAATGTGAAAAGTATTTTAGAAGATGCAGATGGTATTTTGGTCCCAGGAGGTTTTGGAGAAAGAGGTATAGAAGGCATGATTAAAGCAATTCAATATGCAAGAGAAAATAATGTTCCGTTTTTAGGAATATGTTTGGGAATGCAACTCGCATCTATAGAATTCGCAAGACATGTTTGTCAATTAGAAGATGTTAATTCAATAGAATTTGATCAAATGTGTCAAACACCACTTATTCATTTAATGAGTGACCAATCTTTAGAAGATATGGGTGGAACACAAAGATTAGGTAATTATACTTGTCAATTAATCCCTAAAACAAAAGCATATCAAATGTATGGTAAAGATATTATTCAACAAAGACATAGACATAGATATGAGTTTAATAATAAATATAAGAGTTTATTAGAAAAGCAAGGCTTAATTATTTCTGGAATTAATCCTGAAAGGAATTTAGTGGAAATTATAGAATTAAAAGATCATCCTTATTTTGTTGCATCACAATTTCATCCAGAATTTAAGTCTAGACCTAATCATAGTGAGCCTTTATTTCAGGGGTTTATAACCGCAGCTTGTCATAAAAAATATAATAAATAAACTTTCTGAAAATATTTTTTTCAAAATCTGTTTGAAATATTGAAATCATTATAAAAATTAGTATGATAATAATAGGAGGGAAAAATAATGAGTATAAAAGTTATTATTATGGATGTGGATGGGACACTAACAAATAGACAAAAAATTGTTACTCCAAAAACAAAAGAAGCTTTGTTAAAAGCTGAAGAAAAAGGAGCAATTCTTATTCTTGCATCTGGAAGACCAACATCAGGTTTAATGGATCTAGCAAGAGAATTAAAAATGGATCAACACCATGGGTTATTAGTTGCATACAATGGTTCAAAAGTTATTGATTGTGAAACAAAAAAAGTTTTGTTTAATCAAGTATTGAGTGTGGAAGAAGGAAAAGCTGTATTAGAGCATATGAAAAAGTTTGATAAAGTAAGACCTATGATTGATAGAGATGAATATATGTTTGTCAATAATGTATATGACAATTGGATTACTTGGAGAGAGGAGCCTTTTGATGTGATTCAATATGAATCACGAGGAGGAAAATTTAAGTTATGCGAAATAGATGATTTAGCAGAATTTGTTGATTTTCCATTAAATAAAATTCTAACAACAAGTGATCCAGAATATTTACAAGAACATTATCAAGCAATGATGGAACCCTTTAAAGACACTTTAAGTTGTATGTTTACAGGAGATTTTTATTTTGAGTTTACGGCACAAGGTATTGATAAAGCGAAGGCATTGGATACAGTTTTAATTCCAATGGGATATAAAAAGGAAGAAATGATTGCCTTTGGAGATGGGCATAATGATGCTTCCATGATTAAATATGCAGGAATTGGTGTAGCAATGGAAAATGCTGTTCAAACATTAAAAGATATTGCTGATGAAGTAACCTTATCTAATGAAGACGATGGCATTGCTGAATCACTTTATAAACATATGCTAGAAATGGGGGATGCTTTATGAAATTAGGAATTGTAGGAAGTGGAATGATTGTTGAAGATTTATTATCTTTTATTGGAGATATTCCAAGTATTGAATTAATACATATTTCAGGGACTCAACGTAGTGAAGAAAAAATAAAAAACTTACATACAAAATATCAGTTTAAAAGATATTCTACGTCTTATGATGAATTATTAAATGATAAAGAAGTTGATACAATTTATGTTGGTTTACCTAATTATCTTCATTATGAATATGCAAAAAAAGCATTACAAACATATAAAAATGTTATTTTAGAAAAACCTTTTACTTCAACAATAGAAGAAGCAAAAGAACTAGAAGAACTTGCTATTCAAAATCATTTATTTTTATGGGAAGCAATTATTAATCAATATTTACCTAATTTTTATAAAGTAAAAGAGTTATTACCAAAGTTAGGTAAAATTAAGATTGTAGAATGTAATTTTTCTCAATATTCATCAAGATATAATGCTTTTAAAGAAGGGAATATCTTACCAGCATTTGATTATACAAAATCAGGTGGAGCATTAATGGATTTGAATATTTATAATATTCATTTTGTAGTTGGATTGTTTGGTAAACCTATAAATATAGAATATTATCCTAATATAGAAAGGAATATTGATACTTCAGGAATATTGATATTAGATTATGGTTCTTTTAAATGTGTATGTATTGGCTCAAAAGATTGTAAAGCGCCTTTATCTAATAATATACAGGGAGATGAAGGATGTATTCATATTGAAACACCTGTAGCTATTATTGAAACAATTGATATATTTATGAATGATGGAACAAAAGAAACAATAAATGAAAATAAAAATGTACATAAAATGTATGAAGAGTTTATAGCATTTGAAAAAATGTTACAAGAACAGGATTATGAAAAATGCTATAAAATGTTAAAACATAGTTTAGTTGTTACAGAGGTACAAAATATAGCAAGAAAAAAAGCAGGAATTATTTTCCCAGCAGATATGCAAAAGTGAGTTTAAGGGATATTAATGATTTTATAAAAAATAAAAGGTATTATAAAATCCAATGAGGATTTAACAAAATCGCTTTAAAATGCAATGAGGATTCGATGTTAAAATTTCGAATCCTTTTTAAAATTCTATGAGGAGAAGTGATGTCTGGCTG
>JAETUM010000048.1 GCA_021768625.1 Candidatus Stoquefichus sp.
ATGAAAGGTTTTTACATACACGAAAAGGGTACCACACAAATATTTAAAGGTGGTCCTGAAAAAACCACACAAATATTTAAAGGGTACCCCCAACCACACGAAAATTTAAAATGCCCGTTTTTCTTTTTTTAATTTTGAATTATAAATAAAAGGATATATTTATTTGAAAAGAGTCGTATTTTTGTTATAATGACCATATAGAAATGTTTTTTTGTTTAAACGTATAAGGAGAAAGGGTTTGTGAATATAAATGAGTATCAAACAAAACAAAAAGAGGATTTTAATAGTTGATGATTCTGAAATGAATCGTGATATTTTAAAGGATATTCTAGAAGATGATTTTGAAATACTTGAAGCAGAAAATGGTGCTATAGGTGTCGAATTACTAAAAAAATATAGTATAGATATTTCTTTAGTATTATTAGATATAGTTATGCCAGAGATGGACGGATTTGAAGTTTTAGAGATTATGAATCAATATTCATGGATTGAAGATATTCCAGTTGTTATGATCTCAGCAGAAGGTTCATCTACATACATAAGAAAAGCATATGAATTAGGTGTTACAGATTTTATTTCTAGACCTTTTGATGATGCAATTGTTTATCGTCGTGTTAACAACACAATTATGCTTTATGCTAAACAAAGAAAACTTATTGATATGGTTGCTGATCAAATCTATGAAAATGAAAGAAGAAGTCAATTAATGATTTCTATTTTAAGTCATATTGTTGAGTTTAGAAATGGTGAAAGTGGGCTTCATGTTGTACATGTGCAAACAATTACTGAATTATTATTGAAATATTTGAATAAAAAAACAAATCAATATCATTTAACAAATACAGATATTTCTCTTATTTCTGTTGCTTCTGCACTACATGATATTGGAAAGATAGCAATTGATGAGAATATTTTAAATAAGCCTGGGAAATTAACAGATGAAGAATTCACTATTATGAAAACACATTCTTCTGTAGGCTATGATATGCTTGAACAGCTTCCTTTTTATCAAGATGAGAAGCTAGTGAGCATTGCTAAAGAAATATGTCGATGGCATCATGAAAGATATGATGGAAGAGGTTATCCTGATGGATTAAAGGGTGATGAAATTCCAATTTCAGCACAGGTTGTTTCTATTGCTGATGTTTATGATGCACTAACAAGTGAACGTGTTTATAAAAAAGCATTTTCTCATGATAAAGCTATTTCTATGATCGTTAATGGAGAATGTGGGACATTTAATCCATTATTATTAGAGTGTTTACAAGAATTAGGCACACAATTACAAGATGAATTAAAACAAAATGCAATGAGTTATTATGTGGATGAAGGAATACAGGATGTTGCAGAGGTTATTCATCAACATTCTGAGTTATCTGCTTCTGAAAAAACACTTCAATTATTGGAATATGAAAGAAGTAAATATGATTTCTTTTCAAATAAATCACAAGAAATACAGTTTGAATATGCAAGTAATCCAGCAATGTTAAAGTTATCTGCTTGGAGTGCAGAGCAACTTCATTTAGATGAAATTATATTAGATCCATTAGATGATTCTCATATTATTGATATTTTTGGAGAAAAGGGATTAAAAACATTTGAAGAAGGATTAGCACAGGCAACTTTAAATCAAACAGATGTAGAGTTTGATTGTGAAATGGTATTGAACAATGAAAAGCAAGTATATCATTTTATTATTCGTACTGTCTGGGAGGATGGACACTCTCATAAATATACAAAATTCTTTGGAAAAATGATAAAAAGAGATAGTATTAGATAGGAGGATAAATTATGACAATTAAAGAATGTTATCAAAAAATGGGTGGAGATTATGACGAAGTATTTTCTAGATTTCGCAAAGACGAACGTATTCAAAAGTTTGTCTTAAAATTTTTGGATGATAAAAGTTATGAATTGTTATGTGAATCATTAAAAAGTGAGAACTATGATGAAGCATTTCGAGCTGCTCATACAATTAAAGGAATTTGTCAAAATTTAAGTTTTACAAAACTTTATCAATCTTCATCTCAATTAACTGAATTATTAAGAGGAGGAAAACATGATCAAATTGATGATTATGTACAAAGTGTAAAGGAAGATTATTTATTAACTGTTGAAGCTATTCAAGAATTAGATAAATAGTAGTTCTTGTGTTATAAGTGTTGGAGGAAAATGTGTGGAAAAGAAAATAAATAGATTTTTATTGATAAGTTTAATAGGTGCAGTTATTGTATGCTCTGCTGTTTTCTTTGGAACAACTGCAATTATGCAAGGAGAAACAACAAATACTATTAGTGAAATCGGTGAAATTTATATGTCAGAAATGAATCAACAGGTACAAGAAAAATTCATTTCTATTATTAATTTACGTATATCTCAGGTAGAAGGAGTTATTCGCCGTACACCACCTAATACATCAAAGTATAATCGTGATATAATTAATCAATTAAAAACAAGTGCAGAAGTACGTGAATTTGAATATCTTGCTTTATATAAAAAGAATGGAGAATCTGAAATTATATATGGCTCTAAGATTACTGCAAAAAATCAGGATGAATTTAAAAAAGTGTTGTCTGATGATAGTCTAAAGGTAACAAGTGGTCATAATGCCAAGGGGAAACACCTTTTATTATTGGGTATTCCTGCTAAATATGTAATGGAAAATGGAGGAACAAGTGATATTCTTGTTGCAGGTATTTCAATGGATTCTCTAAGCAAAAATCTTTTCTTATATACAGATGAGAATAGAGCATATTCACATATTTTAGATGATAATGGAAATTTTGTTATTAGAAGTGGAGATGCTTATAGAGATAGTTATTTTGACCGTATTGATGAAATGTATGAAGAGTATAATGGTAAAACAGCTATACAATATAAAAAAGAAATTCAAGATGCTATGATTAATGATAAAAGTTATTCTACAGTTGTTTCTGTTGATGGAGAACGTCGTCATTTGTATATTTCAAGTTTACCTGGTTCAGATTGGCATTTGGTAAGTATCATGAGATTTGGAACTTTAGATGATATTGTAATTGAATTGGATTCAATTCGTACAAAAACAATGTTATTTAGTAGTGGTAGTGTTTTGGTCGTTATGTTAATTATTTTTGTTTTATATTATAGATTAACACGTCAACAGATGGATGAATTGCAAAAGACAAAAGAAGAAGCATTGTATGCAAATCGTGCAAAGAGCGAATTCCTTTCTAATATGAGTCATGATATTCGTACACCAATGAATGGTATTGTGGGAATGACAGAAATTGCCATTAAGAATCTTGACAACATACAAAGAGTTGAAGATTGCTTGAAAAAGATTAAATTATCAAGTAAACATTTATTAGGACTTATTAATGACGTTTTAGATATGTCTAAAATTGAAAGTGGAAAAATGTCATTAAATCTTGATTCTTTATCTTTAAGAGAAGTTATGAATGATATTGTGAATATTATGCAACCACAATTCAAGTCTAAGAATCAACATTTTGATATTTTTATTCAAGAGATTCATACAGAAAATGTAATGTGTGATGGTATTCGTTTGAATCAAATTTTATTAAATCTTTTATCAAATGCATATAAATTTACTCCTGATGAAGGAACAATTAATGTTTATTTATATCAAGAGGAGTCTCCATTAGGTAAACATTATATAAGAAATCACTTTAGAGTAAAAGATAATGGTATTGGAATGAGTAAAGAATTTCAAAAGAAAATTTTTGGATCATTTACAAGAGAGCAATCTTCAACAGTAAGTAAGATTGTTGGAACTGGATTAGGAATGGCTATTACAAAATATATTGTTACAGCAATGAATGGAACAATTGAGGTTACAAGTGAACTTGGAAAGGGCAGTGAGTTCCATATTACACTTGATTTAGAAAAGGCTGAAGTACAAGAAGATGATATGGTTCTTCCTCAATATAATATCCTCGTTGTTGATAATAATGAACAACTTTGTCAAAGCGCTGTTTTATCTCTAGAATCTCTAGGAACACATGCAGAATATGTTTTAAGTGGAGAAGAGGCGCTGGAATTAATTAGTAAAAATTACAATACTCCAAATGCATATCATGTCGTTTTATTAGATTGGAAGATGCCACGTATGGATGGTCTACATACAATGCAGAAAATTAAAGAGAATATAGGAGATGCTATTCCAATATTTATTATTTCTGCATATGATTGGAGCGATATTGAATCTCAAGCAGTTGAAGCAGGTGTTGCAGGATTTATTCCAAAACCATTATTTAAATCTACATTATATTATGGATTGAAGAGATTTATTGATGGTGGAGATCAAGAAGTTGAAGAAAGTAAACATTATGACTTTACGAATAAAAGAATTTTATTGGTTGAGGATAATGAACTGAATTATGAAATTGCTTATGATATTTTAACTGATGTAGGTTTTGAAGTAGAATGGGCAGAGAATGGACAGATAGGTATTGATATGTTTGCTCAATCAGAGATTGGATATTATGATGCTGTATTGATGGATCTTCGTATGCCAGTTTTAGATGGGTATGAATCTGCAAAAGGAATGCGTGCTTTAAAAAGAGAAGATAATCAATTACCTATTATCGCTATGTCAGCTGATGCCTTTGCTGATGATATTAAGCGTTGCTTAGATTGTGGTATGGATGCTCATACTGCTAAACCAATAGACATAGATGAAGTTATGAGTCTATTGAAGAAATTTTTAAAATTATAAATATTATTGTATAAAATGGTATTAAATACTTTCTTATGAGTTGTATAGGAAAATAATTTTTAGAAATAAAAGTTTAACTTAAATTTATTGATTTATGTTAAACTTTTTTTAATTCGAATTTCAATTCTATGTTAAGGATGGAGAATACCAGGAGATAACTATTTTTATGCTAATACATTTCTTCAAGTAATAACAAATAAATGACTTCAATGAAAAGGACTACCATTAAGGGTAGTCCAAACATATTGCAATCTAGATTTGAACACTGTATGCAATATGTACTTCTTGATATGAGAAGTTGAAAATAAATAAGTTATCTTATTTATTTCTCTTATTTCATTTGGTTATGGTTTTTTTTATAAATCTTTGTGGTAATGTATCAAAATATTTGTAAACATCTGGTGCATTCATTTTTAGATATTCACTTGGTGTAAGTTCTTTATCTATATCACTTAAATGACATATACCAGAAGCATTTTGATAAAAGGGTGTATAATGTGATATGTCTTTTATCTTAATATGACTATGAAACATAGCAAATGTTTCAGCAAAGAATTCTAAAGGTGTTGATAAATAAGTTTTTAAATATGAAATGTTTTCATTAAAGATATTTGAATTAGCAATAGTTAAATCGACAAACTCTTTAGTGTTACTTAATTTTCCAATTTTTAAAAATTCTCCAAGTTCATTATCAACACAATGACCAAATTCATGTAACATTAAATCAAAAGAACCATAATCAAGGTGTTTATCTATACAAGGACAGAAATATGCAAAACCATAATGAGCAATATTTGTATTATCTAATTTTGTTTCTTTACATATATAGCATCCAGGAACATTTTTCCAATCTCTACCATCATGTGTTGAAAGTAAAGCTGGAAAGATAATGCCAACATTTTGTAAACCAATTTCTATTCTCGCACCATGTTGGAATAGAGTATCTTGGATTATGGGATTGACACTTTTTAATTTTTGAATCGTATTGTTAATGTATTCTTGTACTTGCGGACTTGTTACTTGAGCTTTAGGAATATAAGTAGTTTGTATTAATTTTGACATATAATTACTCCTTTGGGAAATAAGGTATTGTTTTTCTGTGAATACCAATCATTTGATATGCAGAACTTTCAATACAAATACTTCCAGATATTTTTATATTTTTGGCAACTATCATATGCGTTGTAATAAATGGAAAGCATCCATTGTTATCATTCTTACATCCATTAGATATTGTTCCTTTATTATAAAATGAATGTGCATAGGGTAAAGTGAATATACTTTCAATTAACCAAGGTCTTTCGATAGAAAGAATAGTATATTCTAAAGATATTGAATAATTTTCATTATTCATAATTATGTTATTTTGTATTTTATTGAATTCTAAATTTAAAGCATCATACCAATAAGTTGGTTTTATAAAAGATAGGTGCCAATTTTTTCCCTTTTTAAAAACACTAACCAATTGGTTGTTTTCAAAATCATCAACATAATTAGCTATAATTTGTGATGATGGATATGAATTTTTGAGTAAGCATTTATTTTTTACTTTTTCTTGTAATGGATAATCTTCTCTTGCTTTTATAATGTTAATAACTTGATTATACTTACTAATGGGATAAGGTGAAGCTGTAGCTTGATTTAAGATTTCATTTTTATCATATAATCCGTGAATAATAAAACTATATAAACTCTCAATATCCCCTAAAACATTTTCATCATAAAATTGATTAACAAAATCAGATAAATTTTCGCTAGAAGATAATAATCCATAAGGATTTGTTAAAGTAATAGCATCTCTATATAAATCTTTTTCTATAAAGTATTCATTGAAATAGAAACGATAGTTTTGATCTTCAAGTATATTAAAAAATATATGCTCTAATATTTTAATAACTTTACTCATTTTGTGGACATAGTGGTACAACAGAAGAAATAAATCCAATAATTTGAGGATTATCAATAGTGATACTTTTACTATCAGCTTCATAAGCATGATCTTCCTTTTGATCACCGAATGATGATTTCCCACTTATTTTGAATGGACCTATACCAACGTCATAACCTAATTCTGTTTGTTGTTTAATGAAGTCTAAGTTATCTTGAGTAAAGTTTCCAGAAATAACTACATTCTTAACAATAACAAATGATTTTGGAATGAGAGGAATACATCCTGAATTGGCTTTTAATTGATTGTTTTTATCTTTAGTTAAGAATGTTCCATCAGAATAATAAGCTCTTGGAATACCATTAATTTGCCAATTTGGTAATGTAAATAGAGACTCATTAAGCCAAGGTCTTTTAATTTGAACAACAGCAACATCCATAGAAATAGAAGTTGCATCAGTTTGTGATTCTTCATGCTTTTCCTCTTTTTTGTAATCAACACTATCTTTTGTAGAGAAAATACCAAAATTAAGACTAACATCAGCTGAAAGATTGAAGAATTTAGATGATTTTGAATCCTTTTTGTGTTCTTCTTTAATTACTAAATGAGAATACATATCATCATTTTCATACCAGTTACTTGGATAAGCATAACACATATGCCATGAAGGACCAGAACCTAATGATACTATTTCAGAATTTTTAAATTGATCTTTTTCATCAGCTAAAACAGCAGCAATTGCATTTGTACAAGTTGCTCTAATAATTTTTAAAGCATCATCAACATCTTTATATTTTTCTAAGTTTTTTTGTGCTTTTGAAACAGCACGATTTAGTTTTTTTGCAGCAATTTGCCATCTTCTTTGATCAGAGCTATCTGTTAAATCATAATCTAATTTAGCAGTTTCAAGTTCATCAACTGCATCATCATATTCTTCTAAGGCATCTTCATAATCTAAATAACTCTGTGTATTCTCTTTTATTGTAACTTCTTTTCCTTTAATTGTTTTAGTAACTTCTTCATATAAAACACTTTGAGCATTATTATATTGTTCTTTTTGTTCATCTGTCAATTCAACAACCTTTGATGGTGTTGCTCCAGTTATAAGTTGTCGATAAAGTGTTTCTAAGTTTCCACTCGCTGAAAATTCAATACTTGCCTTAGGAATATCATTGACGAGTAAACTTAGATTTTCACTTGATCCCATATTACCTTTATCATATGCTGATAAAGTTACAGGATTCTCATAGTCTTTTTTATAAATATGTTGTCCTAAAGGTAATAATTGTAAGACGGATGATGTTGTTTCAAAGCTTTCACCTTTCTTTGTTATATCTCCTAAGAAAAGTTCATCTAATTGATCGTATAAGATTTGTTTTAAATTAATATTACTCATTTTTTTCTCCTTATTTTTATTTAAAATTACGTAATTTTATAAAATTATTGTAATTTATAAAATAAGTATTTAAGATAAATATACAAATATTTACAAAAATAGATAATTATTTTACATTTATTTATTAAAATGAGATAAGTTTTCTTTTTTTTAATTTATTATTCTTGTTTGATAGATAATGATTAATAACTCGTAAGGGAGTTAAGGATACATAAGTATAGTTTTATTTGGTAATGATAAGTCATTTTAATTGTTTTTATTTGTTTATCTTATATAATATGATATAAGTATTATTAAATTGTATTTCTATTTATTGACACTGAGTTAACTCTAAATGATATAATGTGGTATAGAAATTATTATTAGAAGAAATTTTAAATAGTAAGGAGAAGTGAAAATGGAAAATGATAGTAAAGTAGAATTATTTGAACATAGACCTGTGCCTAAAGCCATTGCTGCACTTGCTATTCCAACAATATTAAGTTCTTTAGTTATGGTTATATATAATTTAGCAGATACTTATTTTGTAGGAATGCTAAATGATTCTATCCAGAATGCAGCTGTTACTTTTGTTGCACCAGTATTATTAGCATTTAATGCTGTTAATAATTTATTTGGTGTTGGAAGTTCAAGTTTAATGAGTCGTTCTTTAGGAATTAAAGATTATCAAATGGTAAGAAAAACCTCAGCAATTGGTTTTTACTGTACACTTTTCTTTGCAACATTAATTGCGGTAGGGTGTGCTTTGTTTTATAAACCATTAATATATATGTTAGGCTCAGATATGACAACATTTGATGCAACATATCATTATATGTTATGGACTGTTATGTTTGGAGCAGTTCCAGCTATATTAAATGTTGTTCTTGCTTATATGGTACGTTCTGAAGGATCTTCTTTACATGCGAGTATAGGAACAATGTCAGGTTGTTTCTTAAATATTATTTTAGATCCTATCTTTATACTTCCATGGGGATTGAATATGGGTGCTGCTGGAGCAGGGTGTGCTACATTTATTTCTAATTGTGTGGCATGTATTTATTTCTTTGTCCTATTAAAAATGAAAAAGAATAATACATATATATCATTAAGCCCAAAATTATTTTCTTTTGATAAGAAAGTTCTTACATCTATTTTTACAGTAGGTGTTCCTGCAAGTATTCAAAACTTATTAAATGTAACAGGAATGACAATCCTAAATAATTTAACATCTGGTTATGGAACTTCTGCTGTTGCTGCTATTGGTATTACACAAAAAGTTAATCTTGTACCTACACAAATAGCAATGGGATTATCACAAGGAATTATGCCTCTGATTAGTTATTGTTATGCAAGTAGAAATATTGAACGTATGAAAGAAACAATTGTTACTTCAATAAAGGTATGTGCAGTCTTTGCTTTCTCAGCGGCTATTTTATACTATACACAATCAGAGTTCTTTATTAGATTATTTATGTCTAATAAAGAAATTGTTTCATATGGTTCATCATTTTTAAAGGGATATTGTTTAGGAATACCATTCTTAACATTTGATTTTCTATGTGTAGGTGTTTATCAAGCTATTGGAAATGGAAAATTATCTTTATTCTTTGCTATTGCAAGAAAGATTATTTTAGAGATTCCAGCATTATTTATTTTAAATATGATTTATCCATTATATGGATTGGCTTATTCACAATTTATTGCAGAATTTATTTTAGCTATTATTGCAGGTGTTGTCATGATTCAATTGTTTAAAAAATTATACAAAGAAAGAGAAGACGAAGAAGTAAGATCTAATAAATAAGAGGTGATTAATAATGTTGTTAAAACAAATGCAATATTTTATAACAGTTGCAAAGTATCAAAGTTTTACTGAAGCAGCAGAACAATGTTTTATTTCACAATCTGCTATATCACAACAAATTAAATCTTTAGAAAAAGAATTAGGTGTTGAATTATTGAAAAGAGAAGGAAGACAATTTTCATTAACACCTGCGGGAGAATATTTTTATCGTCATGGGAAAGTATTATTAGATGAAATAGAGGATTTTAAAGATGAGGTTATTCGTAGAGGTGAAGATAGCGAATTAAGTTTAAAGATAGGTTATCTCAAAAATTTCAGTGTTGTTGAATTGTATCAGGCAATCGCAGATTTGACAGAAACTTATCCAGAGGTTAATATCTCTATTGAAAGTGGAACACATGAAGAATTATTTGAATTGTTAGTTAATCAACAAATAGATATAATCATTAGTGAACAAAGAAGAGCTTTTCATGAGGATTATTATAATTATGAATTAAAGTATAGTCATTGTTATGTAGAAATATCAACAAAGCATCCTTTAAGTGAAAAAGAATGTTTGAATGTTGAAGATTTGAAAAAGTATTCTTGTATATTAGTCACTTCAAAGGGAGAAGAAGAATCTGAAAGAGTTTTTTATGAAAATACACTTAAATTATCACAAAGATTTCTTTATACAGACTCACTAGATCAAGCAAGATTAATGGTTATTGGGAATAGAGGTTATTTACCTGTTGATGAGATAGGACATCTACCAGAACCACTTCCAGGTATTAAACGTATTCCATTATGTCGTAAAAATAAGCCGATTCAAAGAAATTACTTTGCTTGTTGGAGTAAAGATAAGACAAATTATTATATAGAAGAATTTGCTGAGTTATTAAGACAGTTATTGAATTAATTCAATAATTGTTTTTTTATAAGTTTTACTTATGAATAGCATTAGTAATTGAAATTGTTTGATTTACTATTTCTGCATATAATGTAGTCAAGAAAGGGATGGATAAAATGAAAACATTAATTGTTTATTTTTCACACAATAAGGAAAATTATTTTGGTGGAACAATTCGTTCTGTAGAAGTAGGAAATACTCAAATAGTTGCTGAAAAGCTACAAAGTATGTTAGATGCAGATATTTATCAAATTAAACCATTACATGAATATCCAGAAAAATATGATGAATGTACTGCAATTGCGAGAAAAGAATTAGACAATAATGAAAGACCTAAAATTATGAATATGGTACCTTATATGGAGGAATACGACACTATATATTTAGGTTATCCTAATTGGTGGGGAACTATGCCAATGTGTTTATGGACATTTTTAGAAAGTTATGACTTAAAAGATAAAAAGATATATCCATTTTGTACACATGAAGGTAGTGGTTTAGGAAATAGTATAAATGATCTTAAAAAAATATGTTCTCAAAGTATTATAAAAAAAGGTCTAGCATTAAAAGGAAGCCAAGTCAATCAATCAGATCAAAAGTTAAAAGAATGGTTAAAGGAGGAATAGAAAATGGCTATTAGTAAAAACGTAAAAGATTATCATGAAAGAATGTTTCCAGGTTATGAGTCAAAATTATTAAGTACAGATCCAGAGTTTATTGAATTATTTGATAATTTTGCATTTGATGAAGTTGTTAATCAAGATGATTTAGATGATCATACAAGATTTATTGCTATTTTAGCAACATTATTAGGATGTCAAGGAATTGATGAATTTAAAACAATGCTTATTGCATCATATAACTTTGGTGTAACACCTATTGAAATGAAAGAAATTGCTTATCAAGCAGTTGCATATTTAGGAATAGGAAGAGTTTATCCATTCTTACATGCTATTAATGAATTTTGTGAGAAACAAGGAATTGCTTTACCATTAGAAGGGCAATCAACAACAAATACTGAAAATAGATTAGAAAAAGGAAGTCAAGCTCAGGTTGATATTTTTGGAGAGAATATGAGAGAGTTTTATAAATCTGGTCCTGAAGAATCAAGACATATTAATCGTTGGTTAGCAGATAATTGCTTTGGTGATTATTATACAAGAGGTGGTTTAGATTATAAACAACGAGAATTGATTACATTTTGTTTTTTAGCAGCACAAGGAGGATGTGAACCACAATTGACATCACATGCTGCTGCCAATATGAGAATTGGAAATGATAAAGCATTTTTAATTAAAATTATTTCACAATGTTTACCATTTATTGGTTATCCAAGAAGTCTAAATGCATTAAGATGTGTAAATGATGCAAGTCAGCAATAAAGATTATTATTTTCTTAATAAGCTTAACTTATGTTCTTGATAAGAGTGTAAAACATATTACCTATAATAAATTAAAAAGAGAGAGGAAATAAAGATGAATGATTTTCAATTTCAAAATACAACAAAAGTTTACTTTGGTAAAGATCAGTTACATTATTTACATGAAGAAGTTTTAAAATATGGAGATAAAGTTTTAGTTGCACATGGTGGTGAATTTATTAAGAATTCTCCATTATATACAAAAGTTATTCATGAATTAGAATCAAATGGTATTACAGTTTATGAACTAGGAGCTGTAGAACCTAATCCAAGACATACAACGGTTAATAGAGGTGTTGCAATGTGTAAAAAATATGGCATCCAAACAACATTGGCTATTGGTGGTGGATCAACAATAGATTGTTGTAAAGCAATTGCTGCGACTTCATTAAGCGAAACAGATAATATTTGGGATTTAGTGGAAGGAAAAGCAATATGGAAAGATGCCTTAGCTGTTATAGCTATGCCAACAATTGCTTCTACTGGAAGTGAAATGGATAAATCATGTGTCATCGCAAATGTTGAATTAGGTATTAAGAGTGGTATTAATGGTGAACCAATTAGGCCTAAAGCAGCTTTCTTAGATCCAACCAATACATTTACAGTTCCAGCTAGACAAACTGCATGTGGTGGATTTGATATTATGGCACATTTGTTTGATATGAATTATTTTGTGAATGCAGAAAAATATCCATTACAATTTAATGTTGTTGAAACATTATTAAAAACTGTAAGAACACAATTACCAATTGCGATTAAAGAACCAGAAAACTATGAAGCAAGGGCAACTATGTTATGGGCAGCAAGTTGGGCATTGAATAGTTTCTGTACTTCAGGATTTAAAACTCAAGCTTCATTACATGCTTTAGAGCAATTTTCATCAACAATGGACTTAACACATGGATTAGGTCTAGCTATTGTGATGCCAAAATGGATGAAATATTTATTAGACAAGGATGATAGTGTTGCTGATGACTTTGCTAGATTTGGTATTAATGTTATGGGAGTTAAAAATAGTGAAGATAAAAAGGGAGTTGCTTATCAAACTATTGAAGCATTACAAGCATTTATTAAAGATGAATTAGGGTTACCAGTTCATTTATCTGAATTAGGATTAGATGGTAGTCATTTTGATGAAATGAAAGTGAAAGCATGTTATGGGAAAGATTCTTTACCAAGAGCATATCGTCCATTAACTCAAGAAGATTGCTTAAATATTTATAAAATGTGTTTATAAAATATACGTAAAAAATCAATTAAATCTAAAAACGATTTTTCTTGAGTATTCACATTGATTTTTAATAAACAATATAAAAGAATCCATGTATAGATGGATTCCATAGAGTTATTTTTGTTGCATTTATAAGGGTGTTAAATATTTAACATCCTTTTTATATAACCTTTGATTCATTTTCATGACATAATAATTGTATATGTCCATCAGTTAATAAATAACTTTCTCCATAAACAGTTTCCTTATCATTAATAAGTACATAACTTCCATCAACAAGTATAATGAATTGATGGTTCATACTATCTTGGTAAGTGATATCTTCATATAATCTCATACCATCTAAATATCTATCTTTAACCATTTGATAATGAGGAATTATATTTGTTTTTGTAAGATTAAGACCAGTTATCCATCTTTGAAAAGATAAATCAATAGCTTCACCATCTTCTTCAGGTTGACAATAGACAAGATCTGCACTATTCATACTACCTGCACTTATTCCAATAACAATTCCATTAAATCCTTCTATTTTTTCTCTTAAACTAATATCTTTAAAGAATTGATTTTGAGTAGGGACATGTCCACCACCTAAGATAATCACATCATAACAATGAAGTTGCTCTTTTGTAAAATTACAGTATCTTCTATCTATTAAATCAAAGCATTGAATAGAAAAATCTTCTTTAACAAAGACGTTTCTAAAAAAATCACACATTTCATCATTTATATGATATTGATCAGGACTGGCTGCAATGATACAACATTTGCTATTGTCTTTCCAATACTTTCTTAACTGTTCAACAAAATGATTTTTCTTATCTAAGCCGTCAACTTTTCTACTACCATCTAATGGACCAGTAGGACTGCTGGTTAAAAAAACAACCATTATTTCACCACCTTAAAGATATTGTTTTTCATCATAAGATGAGTATTTGCTTTTAATGAGTTGTTTAAAACTCTTAAAACATTAACTCCGTCTGATTTTATATA
Organism: Candidatus Stoquefichus sp.; assembly: GCA_021768625.1. Lineage (GTDB taxonomy): Bacteria > Bacillota_I > Bacilli_A > Erysipelotrichales > Coprobacillaceae > MGBC163490. The sequence continues at coordinate 14,322 of JAETUM010000048.1, forward strand.
AAAGTGAGATGCTTGATGATAGGGAATACCACCTAACATTTTCCTTGAAATCAATCTTTTTTCTAGTTCTAAAGGATCAGCTTCAATAAATAAGGAATCATCAAATAATTTATAAATATCATTCCAAGGTTCTTCATTAAGTAATAAATAGTTTCCTTCAATTAAAACAATTGGACTATTGATAAAGACTTTGTTTTCCTCTGGATTATGCATAGCTCTATTATATAAAGGCCAATATGTATCTTGTCTTTTTGTTTCTTTAATCTTTTCTATAAATTTGTGAACATCAAATGTTTCTGGGCAACCTTTCACTTCTTTCATTAATATTTGATTTCCATCTCTTTGTATATAATGACAATCTAAATAATCTTGATATCTATGAAAACCATCCATTCCTATTGTTTGTATCGGGGTTATTTTATCAATGTGATGTGATAAATATTCTAAAAATAATGATGTTGTTGTTTTCCCGCATCCTGGTGGAGCAGCTAACAATATAAGTATTCTTTGATTTTTTTCTTTTTGCATATGTGTCCATTTTTTTAATAATGGTATAAATATATTTTGAATATTATCTTCATCAAATTTCGCAGTTATTAAGTGTCCATTGACATCTAATTGAAAGTCTTTCATCTTTATTAATCTCCTTATTAAAATTATAAAAAATTTGAAAATGTTTTGCAATTATATTTAAAGATTCTTATATTATTTTATAATATAGAGAGTGAGATGAAAATAGAATTACTCAATATTATTTTTAAACGAGTAAAATTATAAATTTAAGACTTGTAATTGATACAGAGTGAATTCAGTGTATAATAAAATTATAAAGAATAATTGATATAGCAATTGAACTATTTATGTGAGAAGAATGAAATATAATAGAGTGATTATAATGATAGATTTATATAGAAATGATTTTGGTAATAGGAAAGTAGTGAATGTTTAGTTACGATAAATTACGGCTGAATTCATATTTGACAGGTTATATTAATGCAAAAGATAATCAATATTTAAAACTATTATATCATGATTTTTATATAGAATGTTAATAACTATTAAATGAAAATATTTTATAATATTGTGCTAATAAATCGAGATATTTAGGTGGTTTTATTAAAAGAGTAATGGTAAGGAGGTTAATAATGGTGAAAAAATTTTTGATAATTTTTGTTCTTATGCTCCTATCTGCTTGTAGTCATAGTATTAATAAACAGACAGAAGTTGATATTAACAGAGAGGATATATTGAATATATGTGATGATTATCATTATGTTGTAAAGCATAATGATAATCATACTTTGATTGTACAAAAAGATAATCAACGATATGAAATATGTTTAAATGAAAAGAATGATTTTGAAATAAAATTTAATAATTTAGATGCAATTAACAGTACAATTAATGACTTTCCTGATTTATTTCTCTTAAATGATTTATATCGTTTAAAATATCATCAAGATATTCCTTTTGAATCAATTATAAAGCTTTGGGAAAAGGATACTTATGAAATAGAATTTAAAAAGGATAATCTTTCTATAAGTATTGATTTACCAGATACTGTTGTATTTTGTTTTTGAAAGATAGGTGATGTATATGAAAAAACTGTTAATATGTTGTTTGACTCTTGGCATGATAAGTGGATGTCATTCAGGTGAAAAGATGGAATTATCTGAAATTAATAATCAAATGAACATTTGTTGTAAAATAATTGATGAAACATCTTTTGTAAAAACTGATGAAAGTATAAATTTTGAAAGCAAAAAAGGAATGACAGATTCTTACAAATGTGATTATATTTGTTCTTTTATTGTAAATGATGATATTTCAATTACTGTTGAAAAAATAATAGAAACAAATAAAAATATTGTAAAAGAAAAAAGAACAATAATTCATTGTCATAAAAAATTGAAGAATGAGAAAGATATTCACAAAGTTCATAATTATATGTCAGAAGTTTCTTTAATAATATATAAGTTAACCAAAATTAAAATTGATTCTTCATCAATTACTGAATGTTATGAAAGTGATGATTATGATGACTATAGAAAAAATAATTTTGGTGGTGGGAAAGGTATTGATAAGGAAAATTATACAGTGACTTATGATTTACAAAAAGATAGGGAAAGTGTAGAAATAGAAATTTTTGGATATTAGGAGTACATAGAAATGAAATGGAAAATAGGTTTGTTTTTATTGTTTATAATTCTTTTAGGGTGTTCTCAAGATAGTAATACTATAACAAAAGTAACAGCTATAAAGGAGATTACATCTCAATATCATTATACTATAAAAAACGAAAGTAAAAAAAGTGGAGAGAATATATATTTAAATGTGGAAACTACAAATGGAAATATGATGAAAATTGAAATTTTTAATAAACTTGTTAGAATAACTTCTAATAATAAGAAGACTTTTGATAAAGAGGAATTAAATTATATTGAAGAAATTAATCAATTATATGAGTGATGATCAATCTTTATGAAGTTAAGTACTATTATTTTTGATACTTAAGAAAGTTCTAATAGAAATTAGAGTTTTTCATATTTATCTTGTTTAAGTGGCGATGTTGCAAGAAAGTGGAAGTGAAGGCAATGATTCTATACAACCATCTAAATATCTTTATAATAAAAAACACTTAAAAACCATACAAGTATAATAAATGATAATGAATATTTTATCAATGTTGGATTGTATTATTTATTGGATTGTTTGAAAAAAGTAAATGTTGAAAGTGTATCTAATACGAATAATATATCTTTAAGGCTATAGGGATATAATTATAGAGATAGTATACAGTAAACAGTAAAACACTTTGGTAGGTATACAGAGCAAATGTAAAAGTATTTTGTGATGATATGAAGTTAAAACTCGATACTAAAGTATATGGAAATCCTAGCTATATTCCTCATGTATTGAAATATTATCACATAGGTAGTGGAAAGGAAATATGTTTATTATAGCAAAATTACAAGTGAGAAATGTTAGCGGTAAAATATATTGGAGGTGATAAGGATTTAATAGCAGGATATCTTAGTGTGCTTGTTTTGTCATTTGGGTAGCTAATGAAAGTGTAGATTTGAATGTTACTGTTCCTAAATTTTCATTAGTAGAAGATGGTATATCATGGTATAAGAATAAAGGAAAATGGAGAGATAGAAGTTATGTTCCAAAATCTGGCGATTTAATATTTTTTGATTGGAATAATGATAATGATCTAGATTATGTTGGAATTATAGAAACAGTTGAAAATAATAAAATATACACTATAGAAGGGAATTCTGAAGATGAGTGTAGAGAAAAGAGTTATCAATTAAATAATGAGTTAATATTTGGATATAGAATAATTTAAAAGGGAGAAACATTTCTCCCTTATTATGATAAGTTTCCATTTTTATCACATGTCAATTTTACTGTTTTATTAACTGTCTTTAGTACTGTAGTTCCATTTGAGTGATATTGTTTAGCTGTAACACTTGCACTAGCAGTGTTGCCACTCTTAGATGTTTTTTTATTACTAAGTTTCCAAGTAGAAGAGTAATTAGCTGTGCTTATTGAAGAACTTGTACACGTAGATGTTTTCCCATCATAATTAAATGTCCCTTGTACTGTTACTGACCAATATACAATGCCACTACTTCCTTTATAAGTTGCAGTTTTTTTCTTAGTAATACTTGATCTTGCATTAGTATTTCCTTCATCGATTGTTATTTCAATGTAACTTCCATCGTCAAATATTTCTTCAATATATGATGTATTGTTCTCTAGTGCTTTGACATTATGGAATGGAACCATACAAATAATCAATGATAGTATAATTATTTTTAATATTCTTTTCATTTTAATCTTTCCTATTCTATAGTCTCTTCAAAATATCCGTTGCTCGAATCTTTTATTTCATTGTATTCTTGTTGATAAATATAAGCTTTAAATCCTAGAAAGATTATAATAGTAACAAGTAAAATAAATAAAAATTTCCTTAATAACTGTGTGATTCTTGCTTTTTTAATAAGGTACATAGAATCCTTCTCTTCATAATAAGAAATAACTATGTCCTTTGGTTCTCCCAATCTTTCTGTTATCTCCTCATAATTGAAAGAAGAATTATCAAACTCAATATTATTTTTAATTTTGTTTAAAAAATTTTTTTCTTCTTTTCCAAATGATGGAAATAATGATTTGCATTCTTTAAAATATTTCTTTGTATCTTTATTCATTATTTTCTTCCCCCATCAAATCAATAATTGTGTTAATCATTTCCTGAAATTCAAGATATATTTTATGTAGATGTTCTTTTCCAGCTGGTTCTAAATGATAATAAATTCTAGTCATTCTTTTACCAACAAGTTCTTTTTTGCTGCTAATATAACCAAGTTCCTCAAGTCTATAAAGAATAGGATACATTGACCCCTCCTTTATATCAATTTTACCATTTGTTTTTTCTTTAATGGAGTGGGTTATTTCATATCCGTAACAATCTTTTTCTTCAAGGATTTTAAGAAATAACATTTCAGTTTTAAAAAAAGATTTTATTTTTGCCATTTTCAACACCCAATATAAACGATAACATAACATGAAAATAAATCAATATATATGTAACATATATACTAATTGACATTCATATATATGATGATATAATTAAATTAGAAAACGTTTTCGTAAATGTAACATATGATATTAAGATATATTTTTTATACAAAAAGATATCTTAATAGAAGCAGTCGGAAAAATACGAATTATGGATCACAAGAAAAAAGATTTTGACATTAATGATTTTTTTTGGATATTATATCTATTTTTGGGTGATTCTAGTTTTGGTTTTTTTATGAAATAATGAGAGCTTTGAAAGGTGTAGATGTTATGAATGTATTATATATATGTATGGTATTATTTTATATTGTTATCCTCATTAATTACTTAATATCTTTTTATAAAAAAAGTTTAGAAGAAAAATATGAGACGGTAGATGAATTTATAAAAGATAAATATATAATTGAAAATGAAAAAATATATAAATATGCAATCAAAGGCTACTATTTTAGAATTACTTTTATGATTTTGATTAGTTTATATTTCTTGGTACTAATTAAAACTAATGGGGGTTACATTATATTATTAGCTTTTATATGGTTAATTATTGATTGGGCATATAAAAAAGTAATTATTATTTATGCTGGAATAAAAAAACATATTAGAAGGAGTTGATAAAAATGAAAAAAGTGATATTATCGTCGCTAGCATTTGTTATTACTTTATCTCAAATAGGAACGATTAATGCTAATGCTTTAGAAATGGTTGATGAAATAAAAGAAAATGTAAATATTGAGAATATAGAAATTGAAAATGATAAAGTATTTTTTACTGCAGGAGATGAAGAATGTATTTATGATTTAGAAGAAGATAGCTTAACTATTGATGATACAACAATATATTTTGAAACAAAGATTGATTATATTGATCCAAGTTTAAATATGTCTGAAGAAGAAATGTTAGAATTAGAAAAAGAGATGATGAAGCAAAAATTTATAGATTTGGCTAATGAAGCATCAGGTATTGCTCTTTATAGTTCAAGCTATGATCCACAAGTTCCGGCAAATGCACCATTTGTTAAGTGCGGTGGATTTACAAAGAATATTGCTGAAATTAAAAGTAAATTTGAAACAGCAATTGCACGTTTCAGCATAGCTACAGGAGTATTAACAAAATTAAAAGCAATCTCTAAAGATGGGTTAATGAATAGTTTGGCAAAGAAATTTTCGAAAACGGTTACTGCTATGACAGCTTTTAATGTACAACTTTCAGGTAAATGGAAATATAATTTGGAAAGGACAACAAAGACATATCCAGCAGGAATAACTAATCAAATATGTTATAGATATGCACATTCAGGAGTATCTGGTAATATTAGTTGTTCCCTTGGAAGTAAAAAATTTGATTTTACTAATAATACCAAAGGTGCTTGGTGGGTTTCTGGAAAACCATATTAATGCATTAAATATTTTATTTGTTAACAAAAAAATAAAGGAAGAGTATTTATTTTAATTGATATTTCATAATAATATCAGACATTATACTTTAGATTATCAAACATAAAAGAAAATTTAATAAATGAAATAATAGAAAAGATAATCAAATAGGACAAAGAAACGAAGTTGATTTTTCTAAAAGAATTAGTTATGAATTGGAACTTAATGGAGAACAATCAAAAATCCTCATTTTTATTGATGGATATTTAATATATGATAATTTTTGTTATAAGGTTAATAATTATCAATCTATTATCAATTTTATTAAGGAAAAATTAGAATGTGATATTTGAGATATAATATAATTAAAAAGATAAGAAGTATCTAGCCTTATTAAAATATAATATATCTTATTCTTTAATTTCTAATATTCATATAATTGCTAATCTAATTGAAGTTTGTAAATATATTAATATTAGATGAAAGATTATTAATGATAATATAGAAAAATATATTACTTGTTTGGAATATTAAGAAAAAGAACAACAGTTTAATTCCGTGAATAAGATATTTATAACAGAGAAAGATATTTTTTAGGAGTCAAGATTTTGAATTTTTATTAATAATATGCAAGTATATTTAATTTGTTTTGAATCAACTTAAACATAACCATTTTCAAATGAACAAGGGTGATAGAAAGAGGAATAGCATTAAAAAGAAGATTTTGGCATTAATAATTTTTTGGTTATTGCAATTATATCTGTTTTTTAGTAATTCTGGTTTTGGATTTTTTATGAGATAAGAAGCTGACTATAATTAAATATATTGAAAGAAATTATAGATTAAAAAGGAGAAACATATGAATAATATTATTTTAAATATTATTATTGTTATTTTAATAGTACATTATATTTTGACTTTCTTTATGAAATCAAAATTACAAAATAAAATTTATGTCAATAACTATATAGGGAAAAAATATGGCGTTATTAATGATTCTATATATGTATATGGAAATAAGTGGTGGCATATTAAACAACTTATTATTATTGTAATAGCTATTATTATAAATATAATATCTTTTGATACAACTTTGTTTACATTAGGAGTTGTAGTATTATTGATGTTAGTTGATCAAATTTACAGAGTTTTCTTTTTGAAATGTGTCAAGAAGAACCATTTAATAATATTAAATAAGGAAAAATGATGATGAAAAAATCTTTTTATTTTTAATGGCATTTACAATTTTATTTAGTGGAAATTTTACAACGATGGGAGTAGTAATTGGAAAGGTCAAATATTTCAATGTACATTATCTATATAGTCATAGAACATCATATTTAGTAACTGGTCTAGGAATCTCTATTTCAAAATCAGGAGTATCAGCTGGTATAACCCTAACTCCTCAAAGTTACTTTACAGCATATCCAGGGAAAAACGGTGGTGTAGAAACATTTTCTTAGATTATTTCGTCTTAATCAATAATGTTTCTAAGGAGGAATAAAAATGAAGAAACTCATAACAATGGTTGGTATATATTTATTAACAGCAATAAGTGTTTATTTAGTTGATAATATATTTCAACTTATCTATTCTAATATTACTGAGACGGTGTATGATCCAGTAGTTTTTAGTATATATACAGTTGCTGGTCTAATAGGAGTTTGCACATATATAATATGTAAAAGAAAATAATTATATCAATTTAGTAAATAAGCTTTTATTTTATAGTAAGAAATTAAAAATAAGAGGTTGCATGAATTATGTTTTATCACTAGAATGAACCGCCCCTGTCAAGTAGACAGATGAAATAATTAAAATTGTTTTTATTGAAGTTGTCGAGCAGACAACTTCATTTTCTTTATGCAGTTAAAGTTGAACTGCTTGTGTAATG
>JAETUM010000049.1 GCA_021768625.1 Candidatus Stoquefichus sp.
ACATTACACAAGCAGTTCAACTTTAACTGCATAAAGAAAATGAAGTTGTCTGCTCGACAACTTCAATAAAAACAATTTTAATTATTTCATCTGTCTACTTGACAGGGGCGGTTCAGTTACAGCCTCTTTTTTGTATTTCAATTATAAAATAAATTGCTTTGATAGACAATAAAATCACAAGAAGTATGCTATAATAAAAAAGAGGTGTGAAATATATGAGAAAAATATTATTTGGAATTGTTGGACCATCAGGGTCAGGTAAATCAACATATGTAGCATATGCAAGAAAAAAGACAGGATTTGGAGAAATTATTTCTACCACAACACGTTCACCTAGAAAAGGTGAAGTTAATGGAAAAGATTATCATTTTGTTAGTCAGGAAGAATTTAAAAATATTGATATGATAGAAGTGGATGAATATTCTGGTCAATTTTATGGGACTGCTCAAAAGGATCTAGATAATGCTTATCTTCAAAGTGATTGTGCATTTATGGTCATTACATATGAAGGAGCACAGAGTTTACAAAAATTATTTAAAGAAAGACATTTAGATATTGATGTAATCACAGTATTTGTTCATACGCCAATTGAAGAATTAGAAAAACGTATGATTCATCGAGGAGATGATATGGATAAGATTAAAGAAAGAATTGAAAATATTAAAAAGAGAAAAGAATATGACAATCTTTATAAAACAGATTATGTTTTTCAAGCAGATATTGGTTTATCATTAGAAGAAACATGTCAACAATTTACAAATTTTATCAATAAAATAGGTGGAAAACTTTAATTGATTTTCCACCTTTCCTTTTTTATACCATAAACAATACCAACTATATCAGCTAAAATCCAGCCAATAGGAATAGACCACCAAATAATAGTTGTTCCTAAACTAGGAGCAAATAGATATGATAAAGCAACTCTTGTTCCTAAAGAGATAACAGTTAATACAACAGAAATACCTGGCTTACCAATTCCACGATAATATCCATATAATAAGAATAAACAACCAATACCTAAATAACATATCCCCTCAATTCTTAAATACTCAATTCCTTTAGCGATAATATCAATTTCATGAGGTTTGATAAATATTAACATCAATTCTCTAGCAAATATACATACTATTAAAGAAATACATATACAGAATATTGTGGAAATCATCATTGCAGATTTTAATCCTTTTTGAATACGTTCATATTCTTTAGCACCTTTATTTTGAGCAATAAAAGTAGAAAAAGCATTACCAAAATCTTGCACAGGCATATATGCAAAAGAATCTATTTTGACAGCAGCTGCAAACGCAGACATTGTTGCTATACCAAAACTATTGACCAATCCTTGAATCATTAAAATTCCAAAGTTCATTACAGATTGTTGAATACATGTTAGTAAAGAATAATCTTTGATTTTTTTGAAAAGGTCTTTATCAAAATAACAATGTTTCTTTTGCGGGAGAAGTTCTTTTTGAGTCATAAAAACATAAATCATAATACCTATACCACTTAATATTTGAGCAATGAGTGTTGCTAGAGCAGCACCAGATACTCCCATATCAAAAGAAACAATAAAATAAATATCTAAAACAATATTAATAAGTGAAGCTATTGCTAAAAAGATTAATGGTGTTTTTGAATCTCCTAAAGCTCTTAATAAAGAAGAAAAATAATTATATAAAAATGTAAAAAAGATACCTATAAAGATAATTATTAAATATTGATATGTATTTTGATAAATATCTTGAGGGATATTCATAAATGATAATATAGGATGTATACATAATAAGCATAATATTTCTAAAAGAATAGAAAAAATAGCAATGCTTATAAAAGAAACGAAAAAAGATGTTTTTAATTGTTCAAATTGCTTTGCACCAAAAAGAACAGAAAATAAAATACCACTACCCATACATAACCCTAAAATAATAGATGTTAAAAAAGTCATCAGAGTAAAAGATGATCCTACAGCTGCTAAAGCAGAAGAACTAATATATTGTCCAACAATAAAGGTATCAGCAATATTATATAATTGTTGTAATAAATTTCCTAAAATCATAGGAATAGAAAATAATATCAGTGACTTTGTAATATTTCCTTTAATTAAATAATTATTCATACTTTTTAACCTCGCAATGATAATCATAGAAAGAAAGGAATATTTTGTCAATAATGAAAAAGGTTGAAAATATGATTTATATAAAAGATAATAGAGATAGGGGGAATATATGATGAATTATTTTGAGAGGATAAGAAGGAGTATTTTTAATGAAAAAATAAGAAAGTATAAGTTGTATAGTATTATTTTTGGCATTTTGTCCATTATAGGAGGTGTTCTTACTTTTTGTGTTCATATATCATTTATTTTGATAGATGTTATTTTGCTTGGGATTATGTTTTATATGATCCAAGGATTGATAAAATATAATCATTTATTAGAAAGCTCACAAGGAGACATTTTTTATCAAAGAATTTCTGAATACGGTTATTATGATGATGTGATTCGTGATATATCATACTCAATGGAAAATGAGTGTCTATATCAAAAAAGTCATGTTTATATAACGAAAGATTGGATTGTAGATTTTGATGCTAAGGATATTGGAGTTATACAATTAGATCAAATCATATGGATGTATGGTGTTCAGTTAAATGGTATGGCTTATGTAAAATGTCACTTAGATAATATGAATGAGTTTTTTATCAGTATAGGACCTATTGATAAAATCATTCGTCTTATCAGTGAACAACGACCTAAGATACTCATAGGTTATAGTCATAAGTTAGAAACTTTAATGAAAGAAGATCCACAACTCTTTGTTGATAACTTAAAAAAAGAAATTTATCCAACAGATAAAGGAACGTGGAAATAAGAAATATTTTAGTGTATAATAGTACTAAGAAATGGAGGAATAAAATAATTATGGCTTTTAGAGAAGATTTTTTATGGGGAGGAGCGATCGCTGCCCATCAAGCCGAGGGTGCTTGGAATGAAGGAGGAAAAGGAGTTAGTGTTGCTGACGTTATGACAGCAGGTTCTAATGGTGTTGCAAGAAGAATTACAAATGGTGTTATTGAAGGAGAAGATTATCCTAATCATGAGGGTATTGACTTCTATCATCATTATAAAGAAGATTTAGCATTAATGGCTGAAATGGGATTTAAGGCTTTTAGAACATCTATTGCATGGACACGTATTTATCCTAATGGGGATGATGCTGAACCTAATGAAGAAGGATTAAAGTTTTATGATGAGATGTTTGATGAAATGCATAGATTAGGTATAGAACCAATTATTACATTGTCACATTTTGAAATGCCTTATCATTTGGCAGAAAAATATAATGGTTTTATGGATAGAAGATGTATTGACTTCTTTGTTAAGTTTGCAAAAACTTGTTTTGAAAGATATAAGGGAAAAGTAAAGTATTGGATGACATTCAATGAGATTAATAATCAAGCTGAATTGACTCAAATGGGAGCACATCACTTAGTTCAAGAAGGTGCAGTTCTTGTTAAAGAGGGTGACGATATTGAATATATGATGTATAAATCAGCACACCATGAGTTAGTGGCAAGTGCTTTGGCTGTAAAAGCAGGTCATGAAATTGATCCAGATGCTCAAATTGGATGTATGATTGGTATGAATGGTGTCTATCCAGCAACTTGTAATCCTGAAGATGTATTGAATGCACAACAAGCAATGCATCAAAAATATTGGTATGTAGAAGTTCATGCACGTGGACATTATCCTAAACATCTTTTAAAGAAATTTGAAAGAAAAGGATATGATAATTTTATTTTACCAGAAGATGAAAAAGCTTTAGAAGAAGGTAAAGTTGATTATATTGGATTCTCTTATTATATGAGTTATGCTACAAAATATACAGGAAGATTTGGACGTTCATTTGATTTCTCTGAAGAAGATTTTGTAAGAAATACATACTTAAAGGCATCTGATTGGGGATGGCAAATTGATCCAGTTGGATTACGTTGGTGTTTAAATTGGTTCAATGATCGTTTTGAGTTACCAATGATGATTGTTGAAAATGGTTTTGGGGCATATGATAAGTATATTGAAGATAACGATGAATATGTTGTAGATGATCAATATCGTATTGATTATTTAAAAGAACATATTGCTGCTATGAAAGAAGCTGTTGATTATGATGGTGTTGATTTATTAGGATATACAATGTGGGCACCTATTGATATTGTTTCTGCTTCTACAGGAGAATATGATAAACGTTATGGTTTCATTTATGTTAATTATAATAATGCACATGAAGGTGACTTTTCTAGAAGTAAAAAGAAATCATTTGGTTGGTATAAACATGTTATTGAAACAAATGGTGAAGATTTAGGGTAATGATATTCTTTCATGAAAGTAGGTGATAAACTATGATTCCTATTCCTAATATAGTTTTATTATTAGGGTGTTCATTATGGATTTTTGTGGATATATTGGTTCTATTGAGAAGAGTTCGAAATAGAAAATATGTTTCTTATTTTAAGATGATTCTCTCAGTTGTTTTGATCTTAACATTTATTATAGTTTATATGAATCAATCTTATTATGATAAGCAATGGTTGGATTATTATTCAACACTTTATCCATTTGAATTATTCATAAAAATAATATGGTTTATAGACATAGTTGGGTTTGACTTTATTTATAAAAAAGTTAATAAAGAAAACTGAGAAATAAATCAATTTTATAGTTTATTTGTAAAAAAACAGGTATAAAAAATATATCTGTTTTTTATTATATAAGTTTTGATTTATAATTGAGAGTTATAAAAGAAGATGTTAAAATGTATGAGGAAAGGGTGAGTGTATGAAAACAATAGCCATTGTAGCAACTGGTGGAACAATTGCTGGGACAGGAGAACAAGGAAAAGCAGTTGCATATCATGCAGGAGAGATGAATGTAAGTGAAATTATTGAATCTATCCCGATGATTAATGAGGTTGCACATATTAAGGAATATCAAATTATGAATGTGGATAGCAATGAGATGAATCCTTTGAAGTGGATAACTCTAGCAAATACAATTAATGATATCATTAAAGATGATCATATAGATGGTATTGTTGTGACACATGGAACAGATACCCTTGATGAAACATCTTATTTTTTAACATTAACATTAAATACATCTAAACCAATTGTCATTACTGGGGCTATGCGTCCTGCTACAGCAACAAGTGCAGATGGACCTTATAATTTATATCAAGCTGTTTGTTTAGCTGCTTGCGATGATGCCAAAAAACAAGGTGTTATGGGACTCTTTTCTAGTACAATTTATTCAGGAAGAGATATTCAAAAGATTAATAATTATAAAATTGATGCTTTTGATCAAAAAGACTTTGGTTGTTTAGGATATATGCAAGATGAGGAAGTTTATTTCTTTTCACGTAGCTTTAAAATTCATACATTTCAATCACGTTTCTCACAAAAAAAGTTAGAGACATTACCAGAAGTAGCAATTGCTTATTTTTATGCAGGGGCTTCATCTCAAGTTCTTTATGATATGGCAATTCATCATCAAGGAATTGTTATAGTGGGATCGGGTAATGGAAACTATAATCAAGAATGGCTTTCTGCTATAAATGATCTTTCTCAAAAAGGTATTGTTTTTGTAAGAGCTTCACGTGTTTCTCATGGTATTGTTTTTGATGATGAAATCTTTGATCCTTATCAATATTGTATAGCAGCAAATACCTTATCAGCACAAAAGGCACGTGTATTATTAATGCTGGCACTTTCACAAACAAATGATCATCAAGAGATTGTTGATATTTTTAATGAATATTAGGGGACATGAATAATATGATTTGTTTTTCATATAATGTATAGGTGATATGAATGTTATTAAATAATAAAGAATTGAAAATTATTTTAGAGTTTGCTTTACAACCAATATTAAAACAATACTCTATTTCTATAAATGAAGCAGATATATGGATTGATGATCAAATAAATGTAAAAGCGAGTGTGATTTATCAAGAACATATTGTGGATTTAAATGTAAGTTTTTTATTGGAGTATTGTCATGAAAAGATTTGTTTTACGAATATTCAAGGCAAGATTGAATACTTATTTTTAAAATTAAATGTTATGAATATGTTAAAACAATTTATAAATCTTGATAATTTTGAAGTGAATCAAGATTCTTGTTGTTATTATTATCCATTGCCAATAGAATCAATAGACATTATAGATCATTGTTTAAACATTAAATTAAAAGAAGAATAAAGTGTTATTCTTCTTTAGGATGATAATAAGTGAAGGATATCTTCTTGGCTATTTATATCAAAGATATGAATAGTCAATTTTTCTATTTGTTCTTGTGAACTTTGTTCTATCTTTAAAATGATTTCTTCGGGTAAATTCAGTTTACTTTTGAGTAGCTTAATAATTGTTGAAACTTGACCTTGTATAAATCCATCTTGCCTACCCTTATTTAAACATTTTTCAATTGAAGAACACATATGAATCACATCTCCTTTCTCTTCTTCTAATGTATTGAGTAATTCAATCTTTCCAGTAATAGCAGCAACTGTAATAGCAACATCTCTTGATAAAGTTATATCTTCTAAATGTTCTAAATTTCCATCCCATCTATATAATCTTTGAACCCCATCTACTAGTTTTCTATTATCATCATTATGTAAAAGAGATAAATCAATATCTTTTATATCAACTATATGAATATTCCAATCATTTATTTTATGATTTTGATATATTTGGGGTATATCCATCATTTCTAACAATGAACGAGGTGCACTCCAATGCTTTTCACCATAGTAAAAAACAACAGAAATAACAGGGATAAGGTGGAGTTGAGTATGTTTATTTTTCTTCTTTTCTTGTTGATAAAGCCTATACTGTTTATTATAAGTCAATGTATCATAAAGAAGATTTCTAAGAGGCATTGTATAATCAACAAATCCTTGATTTTCTATACCAATTAAAACAAATGTAGCATCAAAAAGAATATCGCGGGTACGATTAATTGCAATAATATCATGATGATTCATATCAAAAAGTGAAGAAGAATCACTATCAGAGTCAATGATAGATGGAGAAATAACTTGTTTTCCATCATAAAATAATGCATTAAACATATCAGCAAAATGTTCACTGTTATGAAAATAGTCCTTAAGAATAGGATCACAACGTAAATTCATCAATAATCTTGCCTCCTTTATAAAGAGAGGTTAAAAATATTATAACATATTAATTGCTTATAGAAAACAAAAAAATAAACCTCTCTAATTATATATACGAGATTTATTTTTATTTTTCTTCAAGAAATTCAATTTTTATTTAATGATTCGGATTCTTTTTAAGCACTTCATCAATAAGTCCATATTCTAATGCATCATATGCATTCATAAAGTAATCTCTATCAGTATCTTTTTTGATTCTTCGTAAAGGTTGTTGTGTCATTTCAGACAAAAGACGATTTAATTTATCTTTTTGTTTGAGAATATGCTTTGTTGTAATCTCAATATCACTTGCTTGCCCGCTTGTTCCTCCTAATGGTTGATGAATCATAATTTCACTATTTTCTAAAGCACATCTTTTTCCTTTCTGTCCAGCAGCAAGTAAAAAAGCACCCATACTTGCTGAAAGACCAATGCTAATTGTAGATACATCACATTGAATAAAGTTCATTGTATCATAGATAGCTAATCCTGCTGATACACTTCCACCTGGTGAATTGATATACATATAGACATCAGCAGAAGGATCTAAAGATTCGAGGTATAAAAGTTGACTAACAATTGAACTAGAAACCTCATCATTAATTTCACCACATAACATAATAATACGATCTTCTAATAATCTTGAAAAAATATCATAAGCATATTCTTTTGAATGTTTTTTTAATATAACAGTTGGTATAAAATGCATTTCTCATAACCTCCATAGTTCATTATAGATAAAAATATTTTGATTATTCATTTTATGAAAAGAGTTATAAAATATTAAATATATATTATTCAAATATTGGAAATTTATTATGGAAAGATTAAAGAATAAAATAAGAAAGTCAAAAAAACGCGTTTTATGTTTGAAAGAGTTTTCAATATAAAACTTTGTGAAAAAAATGATATAATCATACAACTTTTATTGATTTATTTGTGTTTGTGGACTATAATATAGTCATAAATTAAATTCAAGGAGGATGTCAAAAAAATGGCAGTAAAAGTAGCAATTAATGGATTTGGACGTATTGGACGTCTTGCATTCAGACAAATGTTTGGTGCTGAAGGATATGAAGTTGTAGCAATCAACGATTTAACAGATCCTAAAATGTTAGCACACTTATTAAAATATGATTCAGCACAAGGTAAATATGCTTTAGCTGATACAGTAGTAGCTGGAGAAGATTCAATTACTGTAGATGGTAAGGAAATCAAAATCTATGCAAAAGCTAATGCAGCTGAATTACCATGGGCAGAATTAGATGTAGATGTAGTATTAGAATGTACAGGTTTCTATACTTCTAAAGCTAAATCTCAAGCTCATATTGATGCAGGAGCTAAAAAAGTTGTTATTTCTGCACCAGCAGGAAATGATTTACCAACAGTTGTATTTGGAGTAAATGAAGGTATCTTAAAAGCTGATGATACAATTATTTCAGCAGCATCTTGTACAACTAACTGCTTAGCACCTATGGCTAATGCATTAAATAATTTAGCACCAATCAAATCTGGTATCATGTTAACAGTTCATGCTTACACTGGAGATCAAATGGTATTAGATGGACCTCATAGAAAAGGTGACTTAAGAAGAGCTCGTGCAGCTGCAGTTAATATCGTACCTAACTCAACTGGTGCAGCTAAAGCTATCGGATTAGTTATCCCTGAATTAAATGGAAAATTAATCGGTTCAGCTCAACGTGTACCTGTTCCTACAGGATCAACTACTATCTTAACTTCAGTTGTTGAAGGTGAAGTAACAGTTGAACAAGTTAATGAAGCAATGAAAGCAGCTGCAACTCCATCATTTGGATACACTGAAGAACCATTAGTATCTTCTGATATTATTGGAATTACTTATGGATCATTATTTGATGCAACTCAAACTATGGTTAAACCATTAGACAACGGAACTACTGAAGTTCAAACAGTTGCTTGGTATGATAATGAAAATTCATACACTTCTAACATGGTTAGAACAATCAAATACTTCGCTGAATTAAAATAATTCATTGATACAATAATAAAAGACTCTTCGGAGTCTTTTTTTTGCATATTTTTTGACCTTCATTTATGAATATAGTAATATATGATTTATCATGGAGGTAAAGATATGGAATTATCAGTACTAACAGGCATAATGATACCATTTGTTGGAACAATGCTAGGTTCAGCTTGTGTTTTCTTTATGGCTAAAAAAATGAATGTATTTATAGAAAAGTTACTTTTAGGTTTTGCTTCAGGGGTCATGGTGGCAGCATCGGTTTGGTCTTTGTTAATTCCATCATTAAATTTATCTGCTTCTTTAGGAAAGCTTGCGTTTATACCAGCAGCTACTGGCTTTTTGTTGGGGATGTTGTTTTTACTTTTATTAGATCAAACAATACCTCACATGCATTTAGATCAAAAGATTGAAGGGAAAAAATCATCATTAAAAAAATCAACAATGCTTGTATTAGCTGTTACATTGCATAATATACCAGAAGGTATGGCAGTGGGTGTGGTATTTGCAGGAATGATCATTGGAAATCAACAAATCACACTGATGTCAGCAGTTGCATTAGCGTTAGGAATTGCAATACAGAATTTTCCTGAAGGTGCTATTATTTCTATGCCATTAAGAAGTGAGGGTATGAGTAAGAAAAAAGCATTTGTTTATGGAACATTATCTGGAATTGTTGAACCTATAGCTTCTTTTATAACTGTTCTCTTATCACAATTTATTATTCCTATTTTACCTTATCTATTATCATTTGCAGCTGGAGCAATGGTATACGTTGTTATTGAAGAATTGATACCAGAAGCATCAGTAGGAAAGCATTCCAATATAGCAACAATAGGCTTTGCAATAGGTTTTGTTATAATGATGATTTTAGATGTTTCTTTGGGGTAAAATTGTGTTATAATAAGAAAAGATAGAGGTGAAAACGATGGATTTACATGAATCTGGAGAAATGTATTTAGAAACAATTTTGATGTTAAAGAATAAAAATGAATATGTGCGTTCAATTGATGTAGCAAATGCTTTAAATTATTCTAAACCTAGCGTTTCAAGAGCGATGAAAATATTAAAAGAATCACAATTTATTGTGATTGATAATAAAGGATATATTGATTTTACACAAGAAGGAAAAAGAATAGCAGAAGGTGTATATAATCGTCATATTACTTTAACTGATTTTCTGATTAGTATTGGTGTTGAAAATGAGCAGGCAGAGAACGATGCATGTCGTATTGAACATATTATTAGTGAAGAAACTTATCAATGTATTAAAGAGTTTATGAAGAAGCAGTCATAAGATTGCTTTTCTTTTTTAGGAAATATATGTTAAAATAGGATAACGAGGTGTGATTATGGATCAATTTGAATTTGAAACTGAAAATAAGAAAAAAAAGAGATTAAGAAAAGAACCCCTTTATATACTCTTAAGTGTTTTATGTTTAATTATAGGTGGGTGTGCTGGTTTTTACTTTGGAACATCAAAAAGTAATCAAAGAGAAGGGAACCAGTCTATTTATAATTTAGTATCAGATAGTATTAATACATATTTTTTTGATACATCAGATAGTGAATATTCTTTTGAAGAAAGAATGTTAAAAGGAATGGTTGCAGGACTTGGAGATAAATATTCATCTTATTTAACAACTGATCAAGCTGATGATTTAACAAATTCTATCAATGGTTCATTTGAAGGAATAGGTGTATCTTTTTTAACACTTCCTTTAGGTGGATTGGTGCAAGAGGTTTTTGAAGGATCTCCTGCCAATAAAGCAGGTGTTTTAGCTGGAGATTTGATAACTCATGTCCAAGGGACATCTATTGCTGGATATGATGCTGAAAGAGTAAAAAGTATGATTTTAGGAGAAAAAGATACAGACGTTTCTATACAAGTTTTAAGAGATGGAAAAAAGAAAAGTTTTAAGATGAAAAGAGGAAGTGTAGAGTCATCTGTTGGATATGAGATCAAAGAAAATAATAAAAAGAAAATAGGGTATTTACGTATTACAACATTTGGAAATACAACAACGAATCTTGTAGGACAAGCATTAGAAGATTTTGAAAAACAAGGTATTCAAAATATTTGTATAGATTTAAGAGGAAACGGTGGTGGATATATTACTGCAGTTAATGGACTATTGGATTATTTTATTCCAGAAGGTCAAATGATGTTTAAAGTACAGTATAAAGATAATAGAAACCAAGAGTATTTAGCAAGCGATATTAAGAAATATTCTTTTGAACAAGGGTATATACTTGTAGATGGAGATACAGCAAGTGCTTCAGAAGTTATGGCAAGTTCTTTGAGCGAATTACTAAATTATAAGATTATTGGAGAAAAAACATATGGTAAGGGTGTTGTACAAACACAAATCCCTCTTATAAATTCTTCGACTTTAAAATTAACAACATCTAGATGGTTAACTCCAAATGGTAATTGGATTAATGAAAAAGGTATTGAACCAGATTATGAAGTTAAAAATATGTCTATAAGAGATTATGGAATCTTTGATACAATTAAGAAAACATATCAATATGATCAAGTAAGTGATGAAATAGCTAATCTACAAAAAGCATTAAAATTACTTGGTTATTCAATAGATAGAACAGATGGATACTTTTCTAAAAAAACACAAGAAGCATTAAAGTCATTTGAAAAGAAGTATGGATTACAAGTTAATGGAACTTATGATAAAAATGATTCGTATATATTAATAAGTGCATTATCTTATCATATACATCAAAAAGAACCTGATCATCAATATCAAAAATTAGTTGATCTTTTGAAATAATAAAGAATATGAATAAGGGACTGAAACAGTCTCTTTTCTTAGTTATATATCAAAGAATACAGGTAAAAATAGAGATAAGTCAATATGATGTACTTTTGTATTATTCTTTGATATAATGAACATTATTTAAGCTTAAGGAGGTATTATTTATGAATGAATTCAAATTACATGCTCCATATTATCCTACAGGAGATCAACCACAAGCAATTAAAGAATTGGTTGATGGTATTCTTGCAGGAAAAAAAGAACAAGTTCTTTTAGGTGGTACAGGGACAGGAAAGACGTTTACAGTTTCAAATGTAATAGCACAAGTGAATAAACCGACTTTAGTATTAGCACATAATAAGACATTGGCAGGACAATTATATTCTGAACTTAAAGAATTTTTTCCAGAAAATAGAGTTGAATATTTTGTCTCAAACTTTGATTTTTATCAACCTGAAGCATATATTCCTAAAAGTGATACATATATTGATAAAAATGCACAAACAAATTATGAAATAGAAATGTTACGTTCAGCAGCAATGAATTCTTTATTAGAAAGAAGAGATACAATTGTTGTTGCATCAGTTGCTTCTATTTATGGGTTAGGAAATCCAGAACAATATAAAGAAATGATTTTCTCTTTACGTGTAGGACAAGAAATAGATCGTAAAGAACTTTTAACATATCTTGTTGATCGTCAATATCAAAGAAATGATATAGAACAATCTAAAGGAACATTTAGAGTTCGTGGGGATGTTATTGAAATTGTCCCAGGTCATACAGAAAGTTGGCTTGTTCGTATAGATTTATTTGGTGATGAAGTAGAAAGAATATGTGAAGTTGATCCATTAACAGGTAAAGTATTAGGAAGCTTTCATACTTATACAATCTATCCTGCATATGGATACGTTACAAAAAGAGAACAAATGCTACATGCATGTGAAACGATATCAGCAGAATTAAAAGAAAGATTAAAATATTTTGAAGATGAAATGAAACCTTTAGAATATGAAAGATTAGATCAACGTACACGTCATGATATAGAAATGTTAAGAGAAGTAGGAATGTGTCCAGGTATAGAAAACTATTCAAGACATATAGATGGAAGACCAGCAGGACAACGTCCTTATACACTTATAGATTATTTCCCTAAGGATTTTTTAATGATTGTTGATGAAAGTCATGTTATGTTACCTCAAGTAAGAGGAATGTTTAATGGGGATAGAAGTCGTAAGGAAACGTTAGTAGAATATGGATTCCGTTTACCAAGTGCTTTAGATAATAGACCATTACGCTTTGAAGAATTTGAAAAAGTAATCAATCAAGTTATTTATGTTTCAGCAACACCAGGAGATTATGAATTAGAGAAAACACAAGGTACCTTTTCAGAGCAGATTATTAGGCCAACAGGATTATTAGATCCTCTTATTGAAGTAAGACCAACACAAGATCAAATTGATGATATTATCAATGAAATTAATGAACGTATAGAAAAGAATGAAAGGGTCTTAATCACAACACTTACAAAAAGAATGGCAGAAGATTTAAGTTCATATTTAAAAGAAATGGGATTAAAGGTTGCTTATTTACATTCTGATACAAAAACATTAGAAAGAACAGAAATCTTAAGAGATTTACGTTTAGGAAAATATGATGTTCTTGTAGGTATTAACTTATTAAGAGAAGGTTTAGATTTACCAGAAGTATCGCTTGTTTGCATCTTAGATGCAGATAAAGAAGGATTTTTAAGAAGTGAACGTTCACTGATTCAAACAATAGGACGTGCAGCTAGAAATGCTAATGGGAAAGTTATTATGTATGGAGATCATATCACAGATTCTATGCAAAAAGCTATTGATGAAACAGCAAGACGTCGTGAAATACAAGAGGCATACAATAAGGAACATCATATTATTCCAAAGACTATTCAAAAAGAGATTCGAGATGTTATTCATGGAAAAGAAACTGTTGATGAAGCAACATCACTTCTTCAAAAAGGAAAGAAAGTTAATAAGAAAGCTAAGAAGAAACTTGTGGAAGATCTTGAAAAAGAAATGAAACAAGCAGCAAAAGTTCTAGACTTTGAACGAGCTATGGAATTAAGAGATATTATTATGGAATTAAAAGGTGAGAAATAATGAATGTTGAAAGACTTGCTGAAGATATATTTCAAGACATATTATCTCAAGGTGGATATGTTTATATTGTTGGAGGAAGTGTCCGTGATTATGTTCTTGGATTAGATATGAATCATGATGTAGATGTTGAAGTTTATCATCTTACATATCAACAACTTTATGATATATTGTCTCATCATGGTCATGTGAATACATTTGGAAAAAGTTTTGCGATTATGCAAGTGGATACATTACCACACTATGACTTTGCTTTGCCACGAAAAGAAAAAAAGACTGGAGAAAAGCATCAAGATTTTCAAATAGATATTGATCCTGAATTATCAATAGAGAAGGCTATTCAACGTCGTGATTTAACAATGAATGCTTTAATGTATGATTATCAAAAAAAAGAAATAATTGATTTATGTCATGGTATAGATGATATAAATCATAAAGTCATAAGATGTGTTAATAAACAAACATTTCAAGAAGATCCATTGCGAGTATTACGCATTGCTCAATTTGCTGCAAGATTTGAAATGGATGTTGAAGAAGAAACAAAACAATTATGTCAACAAATGGTTCAAAATCATCTGTTAGATTATTTATCTATTGAAAGAGTTTATCAGGAATACTGTAAAATCTTAAGTTCATCACAACCATCAATTGGTTTTCAATTTTTAAGAGAAATAGGAGCATTGCCTCCATATTTGAAATCTCTCATAACGACACCACAAAGATTAGATTATCATCCAGAAGGAAATGTTTGGAATCATACAATGCTTGTTATTGATATAGCGGCTCTAGCTCGTGATAAAGTTGATGAACCTTTATCATTTATGTGGGCATGTTTATTGCATGATATAGGGAAACCCCTTGTTACAACAAATGAAGGTCATGCCCCAAAGCATAACGAAGCAGGATTAGAGGTATTCAAGCATGTTGATATTATTCAATCAAAGAAACAAAGAGAATATATTGAAACAATGATTATGTATCATATGCATCTAATGAATATGTCAAGAAATCATTCAAGAGATATTAAATATTTAAAATTATTAAAAAATATAGAAAATAAAATATCATTAAATGATTTGATTTGGATAAGTTGTTGTGATAAGTTAGGTAGAGGTAGAGTTGTTTATGAACAGTATCATGACTTTTGGGTATTTATAGAAGATAAAATAAATAGATTAGGTGACAAAGCACCTCAATCTATTGTTAGTGGATATGATTTGATTCAAAATGGATTTATACAAAATAAACAAATGAAAGAGATATTAGATGAAGCTTATGATTTACAGCTTCAAGGATTAGATAAAGAGAAAATATTAAGGAGTTTGAAAAAGAAGTATGAAAAAGGATAAGATTGTTATCAAGGGAGCAAGAGTCAATAACTTAAAAAATGTTGATATTGAAATTCCAAGAGATCAATTAGTTATTATGACTGGGCTTTCTGGAAGTGGAAAAACATCATTGGCATTTGATACAATTTATGCCGAAGGACAAAGACGCTATGTTGAATCTTTGAGTGCATATGCAAGACAATTCTTAGGAGGAGTTGAGAAACCAGATGTTGATAGTATTGAGGGATTATCTCCATCTATTGCTATTGACCAAAAGACAACATCTAATAATCCACGTTCTACAGTTGGAACAGTGACAGAAATTTTTGATTATTTAAGATTGCTTTATGCTCGTGTTGGACATGCTTATTGTCCTGAACATCATGTTCTTATTGAATCACAAACGATTAAACAAATGGTAGATACTATTGATCAATATGAAGATAAAACAAAGTTACAAGTTCTTGCAAGAATGTGTAAGAATCAAAAAGGGACACATAAAGATCTTTTTGAACAATTAATGAAAGATGGTTTTGTAAGAGTAAAGGTTGATGGAGAAGTTCGATTATTAGAAGAAGAGATTATTTTAGATAAAAATAAGAAACATAATATTGATGTTGTTGTTGATAGAATTATTAAAAAGGATGGTTATCGTTCTCGTTTAGCTGATTCTTTAGAAACAGCATTAAAATTAACAGATGGAGAAGTCATTGTAGAAAACTTAAATACGAAAACAGAAAAATTATTTTCCCAACATTTAGCTTGTCCTCATTGCGGTTTTAGTGTTCCTAAATTGGAACCAAGATTATTTTCTTTTAATAATCCATTAGGAGCTTGTCCTGATTGTAAGGGAATTGGTGTTAAGAATGAAGTAGATGATGATTTATTAATTCCTGATTGGAATTTAAGTATTAATCAAGGTGGTATTCGTTATTTTAAAACATCAGTAGGAACTGATCGTATAGAATGGCAAAGATTCTTAGTTTTATGTAGAGAATATCATATTGATTTGGATAAACCATTAAAAGATTTCACAAAAAAAGAATTAAATATTATTTTAAGAGGTTCAGATAGACCAATAACATATACAATTCAATCAAGTTCTGGAAATGTTTCTAAAACAACAAAGTTTATTGAAGGCGTTAAAACATTGATTGAAAGACGTTATGAGGAAACAACATCTTCATGGTCTAAGGAGTGGTATGCATCATTTATGGCAGAACATACTTGTCCAACATGTCAAGGAAGACGTTTAAATGATCAAGTTTTAAGTGTTCGTGTTGGTGGATTGAATATAAGTGAATTTACAGATATGTCTATTGAAAAGGCATTGGTATTTATTAATGATCTAAAATTAAACGAAACTGAAACAAAGATTGCTAAATTAATTCTTAAAGAAATTAAAGATCGTTTAACTTTCTTAAATGATGTTGGTTTAGGTTATTTAACATTATCAAGAAGAGCTGGAGGATTATCAGGTGGAGAAGCCCAACGTATCCGTTTGGCTACACAAATTGGTTCACGCTTAACAGGTGTTTTATATGTTTTAGATGAACCATCTATAGGATTACATCAAAGAGATAATGAAAAATTGATTAGAACATTATGCAATATGCGTGATTTAGGAAATAGTGTTATTGTAGTAGAACATGATGAAGATACAATGAGAGCTTCTGATTACATTATAGATATTGGACCAGGTGCAGGAGTGCATGGTGGAACAATAGTCGCTTCTGGAACACCTGAAGAAGTGATGAAAAATCCGCATTCTATTACTGGTAAATATTTATCAGGAGAGTATAAGATACCAGTTCCAAAGAAAAGGCGTAAAGGAAATGGTTTATTTATAGAAGTAAAGGGAGCTCAAGAGAACAATCTTAAAAATATTAATGTAAAATTCCCATTAGGAAAGTTCATTTGTGTAACTGGTGTTTCTGGAAGTGGAAAGTCAACATTAGTTAATGAGATTTTATGTAAAGCAGTTCGTGCTAAACTTTATCATTCTAAGGAAAAACCAGGAAAGCATAAAGAAATTTTAGGATTAGAAAACGTTGATAAAGTTATCGAGGTTTCACAAGATCCAATTGGAAGAACACCTCGTTCTAATCCAGTAACTTATACAGGAGTCTTTGATGATATACGTGATTTGTTTGCTAAAACTCCAGAAGCAAAAATGCGTGGATATGACAAAGGACGTTTCTCTTTCAATGTTAAAGGTGGACGTTGCGAAGCATGTCAAGGTGATGGCGTCAAACGTATTAGTATGCACTTCTTACCTGATGTTTATGTTCCATGTGAGGAATGTAATGGAAAACGTTATAATGAAGAAACCTTACAAGTTACATATAAGGATAAGACAATTTATGATGTTTTAGAAATGACAATAGAAGATGCAGTCCAATTCTTTGATAATCTTCCACGTATTCGTTCTCGTTTACAAACAATTGATGATGTAGGATTAGGATATGTTAAATTAGGACAAAGTGCAACAACATTATCTGGTGGAGAAGCGCAACGTGTCAAATTGGCAAGTGAACTTCAAAAGAAAGCAACTGGAAAAACAGTTTATATTTTAGATGAGCCAACAACGGGATTACATAGTCAAGATGTAGCAAGACTTATAGAAGTATTAAATCGTATCGTAGATCAAGGAGATACTGTTATTGTCATTGAGCATAATCTAGATGTCATTAAAGTTGCAGATCATATTATTGATTTAGGATTGGAAGGTGGCGATAATGGTGGTACAATTGTTGTATCAGGTACACCTGAAAAAGTTGCTAAACATAAAGAAAGCCACACAGGACGCTTTCTTAAGAAAATGTTAGAGTAGGAGGAATTATGGGTAAATCAGTCAAATTAAAAGATCTTTTAAAAGAACCTACTTTTGTACGTGTTTCTGGAGATGAAGAATCAATGGAAAGAGAAGTCTTTGTTCCAGAATTAAATAGACCAGGTTTTGAGTTGGCAGGTTTTTTTAAACATACCGATTTTAGAAGAATTATTCTTTTTGGAGAAAAAGAGATTGCATTTGTTGATGAAATGAGTAAAGAAAGTCAGTTGGCTTGTTTTGCTAAATTAGCAAATGACGAAACACCATGTATTATTATAGCAAAAGGATATGGTTGTCCTGATATTTTAAAAAATATAGCTATGAAAAGAAATTTTCCAATTTTTGAAACAAAGCAAGCGACAGGTCGTGTATCTATTGATTTAACAGGGACTTTGGATGAAGCTTTAGCCGCTGAAACTTTAATCCATGGTGTATTTTTAAATATATATGGAAAAGGTGTTGTGATTAGAGGAGATAGTGGAATTGGTAAATCAGAAATTGCTCTTGAATTGATTAAAAGAGGACATTTATTGATTGCTGATGATGCTATTGAACTTTATCATATAGGGCAAGGGATCGTTGGAAAAGCACCTGAGGTTTTGAAGAATTTATTAGAGATTAGAGGTATTGGTGTTATTGATGTTTCAAAGATGTTTGGAGTTGCATCTATTTTACCAAGAGATAATGTTGAAATGATTATTCAATTAGAAAGATGGCTACCTTCAAGGGAATATACAAGAATTGGGGTGGAAGAAGATAATGTGATTGAAGAAATATTATCTGTTCAAATACCTAAAGTTGTTGTTCCTGTAACAGGAGGAAGAAGTATGTCAGCTATTATTGAAGCTGCTGTTATGAATATGCAATTAAAGAATTCTGGTTTTGATTCAAGCAAAGAGTTTGTGAATAGAATATTAGATAATATTAAGAAGAAGACAGCACAATGACATTTTTTGAAAATTTTCATACATTTGTATCAATTGGTCCTATTAGTATACAGTGGTATGCTATTGTGATTTTAACTGGTGCAGTTATTGCATATTTACTTGGTCAGTATCGTTTTAAACAACTAGGTTATGATAAAGAGGTTTTATCAGATTACTTCTTTGCATTATTATTTATTGGTATTATTGGAGCTCGTATTTGGTATGTTATTTTTACTTTTAATGACTTATATATTAACAATCCAATAGAGATTTTTGCTGTATGGCATGGTGGATTAGCTATACAGGGTGGTATTTTTACAGGTCTTATTTATAGTTATTACTTTTTTAAAAAAAGAAATATTCCTTTCTTTGTTGCAGGTGATGCCATAATGCCTGGAGTATTAATTGCTCAGGCTTGTGGAAGATGGGGTAACTTCTTTAATCATGAAGCTTTTGGTAGTGCGGTTACTTTAGATTTTTTAAAGTCTTTACATTTACCAAATTTTATTATTGAGAATATGTATATTCAAGGTGCATATCATCATCCTACTTTTTTATATGAATCAGTAGGAAATATTCTTTCATTTCTTTTGATTATTTTTGTAATTAAAAGATTTCAAAAGCATATAGGGGTACAATTTTTTAGTTACTTTGTATGTTATGGAATTGTGAGAGTGTTTGTAGAAGGATTAAGAACTGATAGTTTAATGCTTGGTCCTATTCGTATGGCACAATTGATATCTATTGTTTTTATTATTGTAGGTATTATAGGAATAGTATATGTTCATAAAAAAGGAACACAAATAGAGGACTTTCAAGTAGTGTAAGCAGGATTTCCTGCTTTTTATATTTTTGTTCATGAATATTTCATAATCAAATGATAGTATAAGTTTATGAGGTGGTTATATGCATAATGCAACAAAAAAGATTATCAAGCAATATCATGATAATCAAGATATATATCGTTCTTTAAAAGATGATATAGAAGATATTTTTAAACGTATTGTTAAAACAAATCATTTTCGTATTTCTAATATGGCTATTCGCATAAAAAAAGAAGATGCCTTAATGAAAAAAATAACTTATAAAAATAGATATCAAGATATACAAGAAATTACAGATGTTGTTGCTTGTCGTATTATTACTTTATTTGAAAATGATGTTGATCGTATTTATGAATGTGTAAAAGAAAACTTTGAAATTGTTGAATATAATGATAAAAGAAAAAAGAATTATGATGATCGTATTGATTTTGGTTATAATTCTTTACATTTACTAATTAAATTTAATGATGAAAGATGTCAGTTAATAGAGTATGCTGATTATAAAGATATTGTTTTTGAATTACAAATTCGTACAACTTTGCAACATTCTTGGGCAGAAATTGAACATGGTCTAGGATATAAATCACAGTATGAAATTCCTAAAGATATACGTAGACGTTTAACAAGGCTTTCTGCTTCTTTAGAATTGTTAGATGAAGAATTTGTTCAAATAGCAAAAGAAGTTGATGAGTATAATAAAGGTATTGTTCATATTGAAAAAGTTTTAAGAACAGATATTAATTATAATTCATTGGTTCAATATGTGAATACTTCACCACGTATTAATGGAATTTTAGAGAAATTACATGCAGAGTTTCAATTTCAATTTGAAAGAGATCCTGATCTTATTTCACAATCTAGGATTATACAAAGATTTCATTATATGGGATATACATATATTAATGAATTAGATGATTTTGTAGAAAATCATATTAAAGAAATAGAATGGTTATCTAGAGAACGCATTGAAAATCATAATGAAAACAAAAAGGTTAATATTTATAATGTATTAATTTGGTTATCATTGGTAATGTTGGCAAGTGAGGGATATAGTGATCCTGAAGATATTTTCTCTAAAGAAAGTATAGAACACTTATATCAACTCAAAGACACTGTTATGAAAAATAAAGTGCTTCAAAATCATTAAAGAGGGAACATATGAAAATAACAAAAGAATCTTTTAAGGATAAAATAAAAATAAGAATACACTTTGCTCATCAAATAGAAAATAAGGAAGAGTATGGTATTGTAGCTCTTTGTGGTATTGCTGGTTATTTTGTTCAACAAAATAAATTAGAATTTAAAGCCAATAACAATAGTTTATTAATTGAAGGTAATGAAATAGTTCATATGGACGTCTTTGATGAAGAGATAGATATAATAATTTATTTAGATGCATTAAAGTTATTTGTGAAAAAAGTGAATGAAATGATGATATGGATGGGTTGTCAAACATTTTTAAATGTTTATTTTAATCTTTATAATAACCAAGGTTATAAAGATATCTTAGAATTTTATCAAATCATGTCAAAGAAGTAAAAAAAGAAGCTGAACAAAATGAACCGCCCCTGTCAAGTAGACAGATGAAATAATTAAAATTGTTTTTATTGAAGTTGTCGAGCAGACAACTTCATTTTCTTTATGCAGTTAAAGTTGAACTGCTTGTGTAATG
>JAETUM010000050.1 GCA_021768625.1 Candidatus Stoquefichus sp.
GACGATATAAGTTTTAAAATCAACTCAATGAATAGAAAGATATTTGACTTTAAATCTGCTTATGATATAGAATGTGAATATACATTAAATGGTGCACTTTAAATTTTAAAAAAGAAGAGATATAGGAACATCCTATATCTCTTTATTACTTTATAAAATATTAACTTTTATTTTGTAACGTGTTCAACTAAAGCAACAACTTCTTCCATAGTAGAACAATTAATAGCTTTATTAGCTAATTCAATCATTTCTGCTTGTGAAAGGCTTCTTATTAACTTTCTTTGAGCTAATATAGAAGTAGCTGACATAGAGAATTCATCAAGTCCTAATCCTAATAATAATGGACCAGCTAATGGTTCACCAGCCATTTCACCACACATACCTACCCATTTTCCTTCTTTATGAGCTGAATCAATAACATTTTTAATTAATCTTAAAATAGAAGGATTAAATGGTTGATATAAATATGATACACCTGATGACATTCTGTCAGCAGCGAATGTATATTGAATCAAGTCATTAGTACCAATTGAGAAGAAATCAACTTCTTTAGCAAATTGATCAGCCAATACAGCAGCAGCTGGAATCTCAATCATAATACCAACTTGAAGTGTATCTGAAACCTCAACACCTTCAGCAATTAGTTTTTCTTTTTCTTCTAATAAAATACCTTTTGCTTTTCTAAATTCACTTAATGCAGCAATCATAGGGAACATAATTCTTAAATCACCATGAACTGACGCTCTAAGTAAAGCTCTTAATTGAGTTCTAAAAATATCTTCTCTTTGGAAACATAAACGAATTGCACGAACACCTAAGAATGGATTCATTTCTTTTGGTAAATCAATAGCTTCAATTTCTTTATCTCCACCAATATCTAAAGTTCTAACAACAACAGGTTTTCCTTCCATGGCTTCTAATACTTCTTTATAAACTTCATATTGTTTATCTTCTGTTGGTAAATCTGCAGATTCCATATATAAGAATTCAGTTCTAAATAAACCAACACCTTCTCCGCCATTTTCTTTTACACCAGGGAGATCATTAGCTCCACCAATATTAGCGACTAATTCAACATGGTGACCATCTGTAGAAACTGTTTTTTCATTAACTAATTTCTTTAATTCTTCTCTATATGCAATATATTCATCACGTTTTGTTTCATATTCTTTAACTGTTGCTTCATCAGGATTAATAATAACTGTACCTTCAATACCATCTAAAGCAATAATATCTCCATCTTTTACTTCATCAGTTATTGTTTTACAAGCTACAACAGCAGGAATTTCTAAACTTCTTGCCATAATAGCTGAATGTGAAGTTCTACCTCCAATATTAGTAGCAAAACCTCTTACTAAATTTTTGTTTAATTGTGCAGTATCAGATGGTGTTAAATCATCAGCAATAATCACTACTTCTTCATTAATTAATGCAGGATTAGGTAACGCTTTTCCTAATAATGCAGCTAATAAACGACGAGATACATCTTTAATATCAGCAGCTCTTTCTCTAAAATATTCATCTCCCATAGATTCGAACATAGAAACAAACATAGTAGCTACCTCATCTAAAGCAGCAGCAGCATTTAGTTTTTCATTTCTTATTTTGTCTTCTACTTGAGTTTTTAATTCTGGATCTGATAGTACTAGTGCATGAGCATCAAAAACAGCTGCTTCCTCAGCAGATAAGTTTTTTGAAGCTGCTTCTTTGATAGCCTCAAGTTCCTTAGCAGTCTGATCCATAGCATCTTCGTATGCTTTGATTTCTTTTTCAACATCTTCAACTGTTGTTTTTTCTACAGTTAAATCTGGCATAACTAATTTGTATGCTTTAGCAATAGCAATACCATTAGATGCCGCAATACCTTTTATCATTGTCATTTTGACCTACCTCCATATCTTATATTCTACCTTATTTTATTTATAAAATAAAGGCTTATCTTGATATATTCTTCAAAAAAACAATTTTCATATTTTGAAAATTTACCTTTTAAAATTCATGAGAATAGTATATAATGAAATTTAGATAGAGGAGGAATAGAAAATGGAAGTAATAATTTGTAAAAATAAAGAAGAAGCAAGTGCAAAAGCATGCGAAATTATGGTTGGGATTGTAAAAAATAACCCAAAAGCTGTTTTAGGTTTAGCAACAGGATCTACACCTGTACTATTATATGCAAAAATGATAGAGGATCATAAAGAAAATGGGACATCTTATAAAGAAATTCAAACATATAATTTAGATGAATATTTTGGATTAGATCAATCACATCCACAAAGTTATCATTATTTTATGTGTCATCATTTATTTAATGAATTAGATATTAATATGGATAATGTACATGTTCCAAAAGGGAAAGGAAATGTAGAAGAAGAAGCTGCGAAATATAATAAAATGTTAGCAGAAAATCCTCTAGATATTCAATTGTTAGGAATTGGTTCTAATGGACATATAGGGTTTAACGAACCAGGGACAGCATTTGATTCAGTAACTCATGTAGTAGATTTAAAACAATCTACTATTGAAGACAATGCAAGATTGTTCTTTGATGGAAAGATTGATGAAGTTCCTAGACAAGCTGTAAGTATGGGAATTGCTAATATTATGCAAGCAAAGAAAGTTATGTTGTTAGCATTTGGAGAAGGAAAAGCAGAAGCAGTTAAAGGAATGGTAGAAGGACCAAAAACTGTTGATTTGCCAGCTAGTGCTTTACAAGATCATCCAGATTGTGTATTAATAGTTGATGAAGCTGCTGCAAAATTGTTGACAAAATAAAAGTGAGAAAAATCTCACTTTTTTTATTTGAAAATATATTGAACAATAAGTTTGACAACTTCTTCTAAGAATATTTGATCTTTTTGAGAAAAACGATGATAAGATGGAGAATCTACATCTAAGACTCCAATCACTTCGTGATCCTTTATAATTGGAATAACAATCTCACTACGACTGTTACTATCACAAGCAATATGTCCTTGAAATTGATGAACATCATCAACACACAAAGTTGTCTTTTGATAGGCGGCAGTACCACATACACCTCTCCCCATAGGAATACGAATACAAGCGACTTTTCCTTGAAAGGGACCTAATACTAACTCATTATTTTCTAACAAATAAAAACCAACCCAATTAATATCTGGCAGTATTTCGTTTAAAAAAGCAGAAACGTTTGCAAGATTAGCAACTATATTTTTTTCATCTTTGACAAGTGTATAAATTTGTTCTAAAAATAATTGTTTATTCATTGCTTTCACCTCTTTTTTAGTATAACATAAATGAAGAGGTAATGGGAAATGGCGAATCAAAAATTTATAAATGAAGCAATGAATGAAAATCATCCACAATATTCTATAGCTATTCATAGACAAGAAGATTTATATCAGAGAAGAAATGATTTAAGAAGTCAGTTTGGAAGAGATTATACACGTATTATTTTTTCAGAAGCATACAGACGTTTAAAACATAAAACACAGGTTTTCTTTGCAGTTGAGAATGATCATATTTGCACACGTAGTGAACATGTTAATTTAGTTGAGTCAATATCTTATACAATTGCATTAGAATTAGGACTTAATACTGAACTTACAAAAGCAATTGCTGTTGGTCACGATTTAGGACATGCACCATTTGGTCATGGTGGGGAAAAAATTTTAACCGAAATAGCAAAAAAACATGGACTTGATAAATTTTGGCATGAAAAAAACAGCTTACATTTTGTAGATAATATTGAACTATTAGAAAATAATAATCATGATTTATATAATCTTAATTTAACATATGCTGTAAGAGATGGAATTATTTCTCATTGTGGAGAAATTAATCAAAAGTATATTCAAAGAAGAAAAGATAATATTGATTTATACAATTATGAGTATGCAGGACAATACAACCCATTTACATATGAAGGGTGTGTTGTTAAAATGTCAGATAAAATAGCTTATTTAGCAAGAGATATAGAAGATGCTTTAACTCTTCGTATTCTTTCTTTAGAAGATATCAACCAATTAAAAAAACAACTCAATCAACTTTCATCATATCAATTTCATTCTATTAATAATGGTTCAATAGTTAATTATTTTATACATGATGTTATTGAAAACTCATCAATAGAAAAAGGAATTGGACTTTCAGATGAAGCATTAACAATTATGAAAACAATTATGAGTTTTAACTATAAACATATCTACCAAATAAAAAGAGTTGAAGTTCACAATAATTATGTTTCACTTATTTTAAATGCTATTTTTGAATTTTTATATGATTATGGAAAAAAAGAAAACTTTATTGAAAAATTAAAAGAAGATAAGACCAATTATCCCAAACTTATTGGGACATATTTACAGTGGCTGGATAAATATGCATTGTTTGAAAATGTTTCGAGAAAAAAAGAATATAAAAATAAAGCGATTTACAATTTTATGTCTGATTCATTAGCTTTAGAAAAAAGTATTTTAGATTATCTAGCAGGAATGAGTGATATTTTTATTATTCAAGTTTTTAATGAATTAATTTCTTTTTAATAATAATTCTATCCCTCTTTCGTAAATTATGTTAGAATAATGCAATAATAGGAGTGATGAAATTATGCCAATAAAAATACCTGATAATTTACCAGCAGCTAAAATATTAAAAGATGAAAATATATTTATTATGGATGAAACACGTGCAACAACACAAAGAATACGTCCATTAAAGCTACTTATATTAAATATTATGCCAACAAAAATAGTTACTGAAACACAACTATTAAGAATGTTATCCAATACACCATTACAGATGGAAGTTGATTGGATTCACATGGCAAGTCATGAATCTAAAAATGTTTCTAAAGAGCATCTCTTAGCCTTTTACAAAACATTTGAAGACGTTAAAGAAAATAAATATGATGGATTAATAATTACAGGCGCACCTGTTGAAAAGTTAGAATTTAAAGAAGTTGATTACTGGGATGAATTAACAGAATTATTAGAATGGTCAAAGACACATGTTTTTAGTAGCTTTTTTATATGTTGGGCCGCACAAGCCGCACTACATTATTTTTATGGTGTATCTAAACATTTATTAGATCATAAATTAACTGGTGTTTATCTACATCATACAAATGTTCACAAAATGAAAAGAAAGATACTGAGAGGATTTGATTATCAGTTCTATGCTCCACATTCTCGCTATACAACACTTTCTAAAGCGGATATAGAACAGATTGATGAGTTAGATATTCTTGCTGAATCTGATGAAGCAGGGGTTTATATTGTTGCTTCGCAAGATGGATCACGTTTCTTTATTACAGGACATCCTGAATATGATCCAGATACTTTAGATAAAGAATATCGCAGAGATTTAGCAAATCCAGATATTGAAAGTGAAATGCCTAAGAATTATTATCTCAATGATGATATTAATGGAGAAATTCAAGTAAAATGGAGGTCTCATGCTTATTTAATCTTTTCTAATTGGTTAAATTATTATGTATATCAAGAGACACCATATAATCTTGATGATCTAAAAGAAAGATAAAAGAATAAATTTCTTTTATTTTTTTATTATAATTTCGGATTTTCCATAATATAACATTGCTTATCAAGAAAAAACATTGTATAATTATTTTGCGATTAAGATAAGGGAGGGTTATCATGAAGACAAGTCATCTTATCAAAAAAATAATATATTTAATGATTGTAGGAATTATTTTTTCTTTTGTGTTAGTAAATCAAAATGAATATATTT
This sequence comes from Candidatus Stoquefichus sp., assembly GCA_021768625.1. Classification (GTDB taxonomy): domain Bacteria; phylum Bacillota_I; class Bacilli_A; order Erysipelotrichales; family Coprobacillaceae; genus MGBC163490. Next base: position 5,731 of record JAETUM010000050.1, read on the forward strand.
TCGCTGAAGAAGACGATGGAAGTGTTGCAGGTGAGACTTTGTCTGATGATGCAATTTTTACCAATATTGATGAAAATGGAAATATTACAGAGGCAACAGAAGATGAGATTAATGAATCGGGAGTTATTGAAGAAGCATCTTATTCTCGTGCAATGTATAGTTCTATTTATTCAGCAAAAGCAGCTGTGCCAAAAGAAGATATCCTTTATCAAAGAGGGGTTGTCAATTTTAGAACAAAATCAAGTTCTCAAAATACTTTATATACAGAAGAAGCAACAGGTAGAGAAGGATATACAAATGGTTGTTATGGAGCAGATGCTGCATACTTAGGACACAATACTTCAAGGACGAAAGTAAAATTTATGCTTTCTGGAGTTATTGGTTGGGTTAATGCTAGTGATGTTCAAGTATTAGATTTTAGTAGTAGTTCGGTTCAAACATTAAGTAAATATTATGTAAGTAATGGACGATTAATCCATGGTATTGTGACAAATTTAAAAAATACTAATTATTCAAATAAAATTGATGTTGGACCAAAACCTTCTTATTTAAAAGAAGGAGAAACATATTATAGTTATGATGGTCATTATTTTTATACATACAATAATACAAGTGGCTATATAACAATGTTACAGGATTATCGTAATGATACACGTAAGAATTCTGTTAATCCACAAACACCTTATTATAATTATTATCAATTTTTACCACATCGTAGTAAAAGTGTTTACAGTGCTAAAGAAATAGATCAAGCTATTAATAAAAAAACTGTTTCATCATCAAAAATGAGAAATTTAGGACAAGCATATGTAGATAATCAAAACAAATATGGAATTAATGCTATGTTAGTGTTGGGAGTATCTGCAAATGAAAGTGCTTGGGGTACAAGTAAGATTGCTATGAACAATAATAATTTATTTGGACATGCAGCATATGATAGTGATCCAGCAGGAAGTGCTAATAAATATTCAACACCTGCTTTTAGTGTGTACTATCATGCGAGTAATTTCTTATCTAAACAGTACTGTTATCCAAAAAATTGGAAATATAATGGAAGTTACTTAGGTGACAAAGCAAGTGGTATTAATGTGAAATATGCATCAGATCCATATTGGGGAGAAAAGGCAGCAACTTTTGCATGGGCTATTGATAAGGAATTAGGAAGTAAAGATTCTTTTAGATATACAATAGGTATTAAAAATCCTTATAATTATCAAGCAAATCAATCCGATATCAAGAAAGATGCAAAGACTTCAGCTACAACACTTTATCAAACAGTAAATACAGCTAAAGAGCCAATAACTAATTTTGCTTTTATTAATATTAATGCTGAAAAAAAGAGTGGTTATTATAAAATACAAAGTGACAGTGTGTTAAATGCATCAAGATCAAAAATTACAAATGTAGGCGAATATTCTTTTTCAAGAGATTATGCATATATTGATGAGAAGAATGTTATCGTTATTTCTAAAGGAAAGACAGTTCCTGTTGATGAAAAACCAGAAGTTCAATATTTAAAGGGAGATATTGATGGAGATGGTGCTGTAGAAGCAAATGATTATATGCTTATCAAATTACACGTATTGGGAAGAAAAAAATTGAGTGGAGATGCTTTGAAAAGGGCAGATGTTGATAATGATGGAAGCATTGAAGCAAATGATTATATGCTTGTTAAACTTCATGTATTAGGAAGAAAAAAATTATTTTAAAAGGAGAAAAGTGTTTTGAAAACAAAAATAATTTATACTCATATATTATTAAGTTGTTTAATACTTCTTGGAACAATAATAACAACGAAAACAGATGTCTTTGCTGCTTCATATAGTGTTTCAGTGAGTACAAAAAGTGTAAAGGAAGGCGGGACAGTTACTGTAAGCATTACAGGGAATGGTTGTGAAGGGTCATTTGGCGTTTCTGCAAGTAATGGTGCAAAAGTAACAGGTAATTCAACGATATGGACTGGGGAATCAACAACTGTAAAAGCTGGCTCAAATGATTTTGCTATCACTGTTACTCCGAAAAGTGTTACAGATAGTAATGATGCTAGTAAGATTACAAATTTTCGATCTAAATCTGTATCTATTAAAATAAATAAGCCAGTTCAACAACCAGAGCCTGATAATAGCAAGCCAAGTCAGGATAATAATAAGCCAAGTCAAGATAACAATACAAATACAACAAAACCTAGTGAACCTAAAAATAACTCAAATCTTTCTTCAGAAAATGGATTATCAGCATTAACTGTTTCACAAGGGACTTTATCACCATCATTTCAATCTACAAAAACACAATATGATGTTGATTTACCAGGAAGTGTTAATCAAGTATCTATAACAGCAACACCAAAGGATACAAAAGCTAAAGTGACAGGAACTGGAAAAAAATCAGTTTCTGCAGGTGATAACACTTTTAAAATTATCTGCACAGCTGAAAATGGAACGAAGAAGACATATGTTATTGTCTTTCATGTTGATGAAGCGCCATTGGTCTATACAACTTTTAATGGCACTCAATTAGGTGTTGTTAGAAATTTAGAAAATGCTAAGATACCTTCTGGATTTCAAAAAGCAAAAGTAAAGTTGGATAATCAGGAAATAGAAGGTTTAACAAATGATAAGTTACATTTATCATTGGGCTATCTTGTTGATGAAAAGGGAAATGAAGGTTTTTATATAATTGAAAATGAAAAAGTTGTTTCTACTTTTCAAACAATAACAATTAATAAAAAAACCTATATTGTTCTTCCTGTATCAAAAGATGAAGAAAAGAAAGATGGTATGACTTATTCAAATCTTGAAATTGATAAAAATAAAATATTTGGTTGGACATATAATGATCCTCAAATGAAAGATTATCAATTATTCTATCTTATGAATTATGAAACAGGAGAAAGGAATTACTATCAATATGAGTTAACGGAGGGTACACTTCAAAAATATGTATCTTTCCAATCTCATACAACTCCTTTAGAAAATCAAATTTCAGAGGATGAATCGTCATATGATATTTTAGAATATGTATTACTTGGAAGTACAATAGTTTTTGGATTAGCATGTATTGGATTACTTGTTTATATTCAAAATTTCAAGAAGAAATCAATTTCAGTGATTAAAAATTATTATGAAAGAAAAAGCCAAGAATAATTTCTTGGTTTTTGTGATTTTTGTGTGATTGTTTCTTGAAACTAGAAAAGAAAGACAAAGTATGATATACTATGACATGAAATGGGAGGAGATATTTATGCGTAGGGCTTTACTTTTCATTAGTTCATTGTTGATAACAAGTTCCCTCATGCTATCACAACTTCAATCTGTTGATGCAATGGAAGAAAATAATGATGAAAGTTTTATTGTTTTAGATAAAGATGGTAATCCAAAAAGAATAGAAATTGAAGAAGAAAATATCAAGGAAGATATTGATACATATAGTGTTATTTCAAAAGATGATAATCAAAAAGAAATCAAGAATTTTAATAGTTATGAAAGTGCATTAAGACAGTATAAGAGTAGTCTTCAACAAAATGATTCAGTTACTTTAATGGCTGACTCTCAAGTGAGAGCAACATCACAATCTACAAAAAATTCTATTGTGAGGTTCAAAACAGTTTCTGAATTAGATGGAAAAACTATTGATTATACAGAAATGGATACAGGAAGAACTGGTTATTTTAGTACAAATGCATCAAATGACGCAGCGTATATTTCTACAGATTCTAGTGGAAATGTCATTTGTAAATTAGCAGGTGTTGTTATTAGCGTTCCTGCGAAATGTGTAAAAGAGATTGTTCCATATACAAATGGTAATGTTTCATATTACTATGTAGAAGATGGAAAATTGACTCACTATTATTCATATATTAGTGGTGGAAAAATTATTATGGCTTCAACAAGGGTTGGATATAAGCCAAGTTATTTAAAAAGTGAGAAGAAGTATTATAGTTATGATGGTCATTATTTTTATGATTCATTTGAGAATATGATTACAGACTATAAAAATTATCAAACAGAGTCATATGATCATGCTGTTAATAAAAATAACCCATATTATAATTATTATCAATATTTACCTTTAAGATCAAAGACGACTTTTACTGCCACTCAATTTAATAAACGTATTTCATCAAAGGCATCATCGTCATCTAAAATGTATAATAAAGGGCAAGTGTTTATTGATAATCAAAATACATATGGAATAAATGCAAGCTTGATGTTTGGTATTGCGATTAATGAAAGTGCTTATGGAACAAGTAGTATAGCTAAAAATAAAAATAATTTATTTGGTTTAAATGCTGTAGATAGTAGCCCATCTCAAAGTGCAAATTACTTTACAAGTGTTGACCAATGTATTAAAGAATTTGCTGATCATTGGATGTCAAAAGGATACCTTAATGGGAGTGACTGGAGATATAGAGGTCCACATTTAGGAGACAAAAGAAGTGGTATTAATGTTAAATACGCATCTGATCCATATTGGGGAGAAAAGGGTGCATCACAAAGTTATTATCTTGATGGTGTAGATAATGATTATTTGACATACAATATAGGAATTTCTAATCAGACTATTCAAGGTCTTTATAAAGAAAGTAATACAGATAAACGTATTTATACATCTGAGGTTGATGGAACAGGAAAAGCAACGTTTCTTTATAATTATCCTGTCAATATATTAAGCTATGTTACAGGCAGTGATGGAAAAGAATGGTGTAGAGTTCAATCTGATATGCCATTAAAAGATGATAGAAGTGCAAGAAACTTAAGCAATCAGTATAAATTCTCTAGAGATTATGTTTATGCAAAATCAAGTGAAATTGATTTGGTTCATGCACGTCATGGCATTTTATCTAAGGATTATACAGGAACCTATGATGGAAAAGCTCATTCAATAACTATTTCTAATATGATTCCTGATTCGAAAGTTGAATATAGTACTGACAATAAAACATGGGCGACAAAGAAACCAACAAGAACACAAGCTGGAACAACAACAGTTTACTATCGTGTTACTAAAGAGAATGTTGATACAATCACAGGTCAAAACAAAATTACTATTAAAAAAGCAACATATAAACCAACTGCGAAAGACTGTAAAGTTAGTTATGATGGAAAAGCTCATTCTATTTCATTAAGTGGAATTAAGAGTGGTTCTACAATTCAATATCGTACAAGCCAAACAGGTAAGTGGACTACTAAGAAACCAACGAGAACAAAATTAGGAACAACAACTGTTTATTATCAAATTACAAATCCTAATTATAATACAGTTACAGGCAGTAAAAAAATAACAGTTAGTAAACGTAGTGTATCTACATTAACATATTCAAAAATAAGTAATAAGTCTTATACAGGAAAACAAATTAAGCCAAGTATAACTGTTAAATATAATGGAAAGATATTGAAAAAAGGAACAGATTATACATTGTCTTATGGAACAAATAAATCAACTGGAAAAGCAACTGTTAAGATTACAGGAAAAGGAAATTATACAGGAAGTGTTAAAAAGACATTCTACATTGTTCCAAAGAAAGTATCTACACCAACACTAAAGGCTGGTAAGAAATCTATAACAGTAAAATATAAAAAAGTGACAGGAGCAAGTGGATATCAAATTGCTTATCAAAAGAGTGGAAGCAAAAGTTGGACATATACAACAGTATCAAGTAAGAGTGCATCAAAGACACTTACAAAATTAACAAGTAAAAAGAATTATAGAGTGAAAGTAAGAGCATATAAGACAGTAAGTGGTAAAAAATACTATGGAGCATATAGTGCTACAAAGACTGTAAAAGTCAAATAAGAGTAATTGCTTTCAATTAAAAGTTTGTGATTCTGTTTATTTGAATTCTTATTTTCAAACGAAGTTACAAAAAAGTCAATTCTCCTTTGATATTAATAGTTAGAATTTTCTTAATTATTTAAAGTATAATAGGAATATTAACTTTTTAAAAAGACCCTACTCATATTGAAGTGAAACCAAATTTTTGGATACTCATATTTAAAGTATAGGGTCTTTTTTTAGTTATTTAATATGTTATAAAATTTTGCATTAGAAATTTATTATTCTTCTATATTCATACTTTCATATTCTTTTAATGTGAATATAATATCATTATATATTTTTTCATCTAAATAATTTAATAATTCATTTGAATGAACAAATTTATATTCAGTGTGTTCATCAGAAATATGAACACAATCATTTGTAGGAATACATAAGAAACCAATACCTACTGTTTGATATTGTGGACGTATAGCTGTAAAGGTATAGACAGGCTTAAGTATTTTAATATCTAAATCGGTTTCTTCTTTTAATTCTCTAATTAAAGCTTCATGAGGAGTTTCACCATATTCCAATCCTCCACCAGGGAGTTCCCAAAATCCTAATCCATCACTAGATGGTCTGGTTCTTTTTAAAATGAGTATTTGATGATTATATATGACAATACCTTTAACCGTTATATGAAATATGACATTATTCATGATAATGACCTCCTTTTTTAATATAATCATAGCACTTTCTAACAAAAAAGTATCGTTTTATTAAAATAAATGTTATAATATTTTTCGAGGTGATTTTATGATCGATTTTTTACAAGAAGTTAATAAAAGAAAAGAAGATATGATTAATGATATTAAAATATTATGTCAAATACCTTCTGAGTTTGATGAGACAACAGTACAAGAAAACCAACCATTTGGAAAAGCTTGTCGAGATGCATTGGATGCAATGTTAGAAATAGGAAAGCGAGATGGTTTTTCATGTGTTGATGTTGATGGCTATGCAGGACACATTGATATTGGAGATGGTGAAGAAATCTTTGGTATTCTTGGACATTTAGATGTTGTTCCTTGTAATTTGAATGGATGGAATACAAATCCATACGAAGTTGTTATTAAAGATGGAAAAATGTATGGAAGAGGAGTAGCAGATGATAAAGGACCACTTATTGCTGGATACTATGCTGCTAAAATTATCCATGAATTAAAGTTACCTGTTAAAATGAAAACACGTATTATTTTTGGATGTAATGAAGAAAGTGGTTCTTCTTGTGTGAAATATTATTTTGAACACCAACCATTTCCTAAAATGGGATTTACACCAGATGCAGGCTTTCCTGTTGTTCATGGTGAGAAAGCAGGAGCACATTACAGAATTACTGGAAACATAGAAAAAGAAAATATTATAGGTATATACTCTGGAACAAAAGCAAATATAGTTCCAGAAATGTGTGAGGCTTATATTGTTGGAAATTATAAACAAAATAGAGATACATTTATGGCATTTCTTAATCAACATGGGTTAGAAGGAAGTGTAGAGGAAGAAGGAAATCATACTAAGTTGATTTTAATTGGTAAGTCTGCACATGCATCTACACCAGAGTTAGGAGTTAATGCAGCAACATATATGTGCCATTATCTTTCTACCATTTCGCAAAATAAAATGGTACATTTTGTGAATGATTGTTTCTATAATGATCATAATGGGAAGAAATTAGGAATTGGTTATCAAGGTGCAATGGGATTATTAACAACTAATTTAGGTATTCTTAATTATAAAGATGGAAAAGTTGATATTACAGTTGACATGCGAGTTCCTCATGAAATTACTGATGAGCAACTAACAAAGCCTATAGATGAACATTTACAAAAATACGGATTAGTACAAACACATCACTTAGGTAAAGCTCTATATATGGATCCTAAAAGTGAATTAGTTACAAAATTACATGAAGCTTATGTTGCATTTACAGGAGATCATGAACATCAACCACAAACAATTGGTGGTGGAACATATGCAAAATCAATGCCAAATTGTGTTGCATTTGGAAGTGAATTTCCAGGGGTTGATAACAAGATTCATCAAAATAATGAAGAATTTTCAATTGATGATCTTGTGAAAGCAACAGCTATTTATGCAAAAGCATTATATGAATTAATTAAAGAATAGGACAATGTCCTATTTTTTGATTGATTACAGTAAAATAAATATGCTATAATACTTAATAGACATGCAGTCGTGGTGGAATGGTAGACACGCTACTTTGAGGGGGTAGTCAACATATGTTGGTGTGAGTTCAAATCTCATCGACTGCACCATTTTTTTATTTTGCAGCTGTGGTGGAATTGGTAGACACGCTATCTTCAGGCGGTAGTGGTTCATACCATGTGAGTTCAAGTCTCATCAGCTGCACCAGATAGTCTCACATGTTTTACATGTGTTTTTTGTTACAGGAGGAATTATGAATATAGAAATTATTAAAAGTGTTGCTGAGCAATTATCCATAGGTGAACAACAAATTAATAATGTTTTATCTTTATTAGAAGAAGGAGCAACAGTTCCTTTTATTGCTCGTTATCGAAAAGAAAAAACGGGTGGGTTAAATGAAGATCAGATTAGAGAAATTTCAAAAGTTTATGAATATCAAGTTAATCTTCAACAAAGAAAAGATGATGTTATTCGTCTTATAGAAGAAAAAGGTTTATTAACTGATGAATTAAAGAAACAAATACTATTAGCAGAAAAATTGAGTGAAGTAGAAGACTACTATCGTCCGTTTAAAGAAAAGAAAAAGACAAAAGCATCTATTGCTAAAGCCAAAGGTTTAGAACCTTTAGCTTTAGAAATTTTAAAATTATATCGTGAATTTGATGTGTTGAAAGAAGCACAAAAATATATTAATGATCAAGTTTTAACTGTAGAAGAAGCAGTTCAAGGTGCTAAAGATATCATTGCAGAACAAATAAGTGATGAACCTAGATATAGAAAATATACAAAAGATATGATCTATAAAACAGGAATTATTCAAACAAAAGTGAAAAAGAAAAGTCCTGATGAAGATGGTATTTATGAAATGTATTATGATTATCAAGAGAGAGTACAATTTATGGCATCTCATAGAATATTAGCAATTAATAGAGCAGAAAAAGAAAAGGTTTTAACTGTATCTATCATTATTGATGAAGAAAGATTTGAAACTTATATTTTTAAAGGTGTGATGAGAAGAAGAGAATCAAATATGAGTGATCTCATTCAAGAGTGTGTACATGATGCTTTTAAACGTTTGATTTTTCCATCTGTTGAAAGAGAAATAAGAAGTGATCTAACTGAAAAGGCTCAAGAACAAGCATTAAATGTTTTTTCAGTTAATTTAGAAAATTTATTGTTACAAGCACCATTAAAAGACAGATATGTATTAGGAGTGGATCCAGCTTTTAGAACAGGGTGTAAGTTGGCGGCTATAGATCCTACAGGAAAAGTTTTAGATATTAACAAAGTGTTTATTACAATACCTAAAAAGGATTATTCAAAAGACGAGCAAATACTTTTATCTATGATTCAAAAGTATCAAATAGAAATCATAGCTATTGGAAATGGAACAGCCAGTAGAGAAACTGAGAGCTTTATCGCTTCATTTATTCAAAAAAATCATTTGGATGTACAATATGTGATTGTATCAGAAGCAGGAGCAAGTGTTTATTCGGCAAGTTCCATTGCTAAAGAAGAATTTCCTACATATCAGGTTGAAGAAAGAAGTGCAGTCTCTATTGCAAGGCGTTTGCAAGATCCTTTAGCAGAATTAGTGAAAATAGAGCCAAAGGCTATATCTGTAGGACAATATCAACATGATATGAATCAAAAAAAATTAACAGAACAATTAGATTTTGTGGTAGAAAAAGTTGTTAATCAAGTAGGAGTTAATATTAATACAGCATCACCATCTTTATTACAATATGTCTCTGGATTATCTATGTCTTTAGCTAAAAATATTGTAAAGTATAGAGAAGAGAATGGAAAATTTACATCTCGAGAACAAATTAAAAATGTAAATAAATTAGGTAATAAAACGTATGAATTAGCTGTAGGATTTTTAAGAATCTTATCAGGACAAGAAAGATTTGATGAGACAAGTATTCACCCAGATAACTACACAGATGCAACACAACTTCTTCAATACCTTCAATTAACAAAAGAAGATATTGGAACACAACATGCTAAAGAAGTTATCGAGAAAGTGAATAGGGAAAAACTTCAACAGGAGCTACAAATGGATGAGTATTTATTAATAGATTTATTAGATGCTTTTGTTTCACCACATCGTTCACCACGTGATGAATACAATACACCTGTTTTAAGACAAGATGTTTTAAAAATAGAAGATTTGAAAAAAGGTATGAAATTACAAGGTGTTGTTAGAAATGTTGTAGACTTTGGAGCATTTGTAGATATTGGATTAAAAAATGATGGACTCATACATATTTCAAAAATGTCAAAACACAAAATAAGACACACGTTAGATGTGTGTCATGTTGGTGATATTTTAGATGTTTATGTATATGATGTTGATATTAAGAAAAAAAGAGTCGCTTTATCTTTGTTGGAGGTGGAATAATGGAATTTATTTGGTATCCAAAATGTAGTACATGTATGAAAGCAAAAAAACATTTGTTAGACAAAGGCTTTACATTAAAGATAAGACATATAGTAGATGAAGTTCCTACACAAGATGAATTAAAAAGATGGATACAGATGTATGATCAAGGCATCAAACCATTCTTTAATACTTCTGGACAAGTTTATCGTCAATTAGGCTTAAAGGATAAAATAAGTGAGATGTCCATTGATGAAGCAGCAAAATTGTTATCATCAAATGGTATGTTAATAAAAAGACCATTACTTATTTTAGAAAATGAGATTATTATAGGATATAAAAAAGAAATCTATGAAAAACTATAGATTTCTTTTTGCATTTAAACAGACCTTTTTGCACTTCACAGAAATATAATTGAAGATTGTATTAACAAATGATAAGGTAAAAAAAGGGGGGAGAATATTCGATGAAAATAAAAGTGAAAGAGAATGAGAATATCAAAGAAACGACGATTACAATAGAATGCTCTCAATATAATGAAGAAATAGAAAAAATCGTTGATATACTTTCTCATCTTCGTCAAACTTTAATATGCAAAAAAGATAAAGAAATTTATCAAATATATGTTGAAGATATTTATTATATTGAAGTTGTAGATGAGAAAACTTTTGTTTATGTACAAAATGAAATTTATGAAACTGCTTATAGATTATATGAATTAGAAACATTGTTAAAAGAATGTGATTTTGTAAGAATATCTAAAGGTTGTCTATTAAATCTTCGTTATTTACAAAGTGTGAAAGTTTATATTTATGGAAAGTATGAAGCAACATTAGTGAATAATGAAAAATTAATTATTAGTAGAAAATATATGTCAGAATTTAAAAGGGCATTCGGATTATAGGAGGGGTATATGAAACACTTTAAATATTTTTTAACAATTACTTGTACATCATTCACTTTAGTTATTCTTGTGAATACAGTATTAATTGCTTTGCAGTTATCAGATTTAAGCTTAAATCCTGCTGAAATATTTGAAATCTTTATGATTTGTTTATCAATCTCTTTTTTCAGTGTTATCATGGATTTTATTCCATTTTTTAGAGATCATCTTATGATAAGTTCTTATTTGATTATGATTATCATAGCTATAGGAGCAGAATATTTCTTTTATCAATCATTTTATTGGAGTAACTTTTTTATTCAGGTTATCTTTCTAACAATTATTTATCTTGGAGTATGGTTTTGTTTGTATTTAGATGATGAAAAAAATATTGAATATATTAATAAGGAAATTGAAAAAAGAAACCAAAAGTAGACAATATGCAACTTAAAGTATATAGAGGTTACAATGGGAAAATGATATAGTGACTTGTGAAAGGAGAAAAAGTTATGGAAAAAGTTATTGAAGTTAAGAATTTAACAAAGAAGTATAAAGATTTTATAGCATTAAATCATTTTCATTTAGATGTATATGAAGGTGAGATATTGGGCTTGTTGGGACCCAATGGTAGTGGAAAATCAACTTGTATTAATACTATCTTATCATTATTGCATTTTGATGAAGGGAATATATATATTTTAGGAAAAGAAATGAATCCATATGCTTATGATATTAAAAGACATATAGGTGTTGTCTTTCAAGATGTTGCTGTTTTTGAAGAATTGACAGTTTATGAGAATATAGATTATTTTTGTGGATTGTATATAAAAGATAAAAAAGTAAGAAGACAATATAATGAAGATGCAATAAAATTAGTAGGATTAGAAGAGTTTCAGAGATTTAAGCCTAAACAGTTAAGTGGTGGATTGTTAAGAAGATTAAATATAGCTTGTGGTATAGCTCATAAACCATCTATTATTTTTTTAGATGAGCCAACAGTAGCGGTGGATCCACAAAGTCGACATCATATTTTAGAAGGTATAAAAACACTCAATGAGCAGGGCGCAACAATTATTTATACAACACACTATATGGAAGAAGTCGAAATGATTTGTGATCGTATTGTGATTATGGATAAAGGTCAAGTTATTGCTCAAGGAACAACAGATGAACTAAAAAATATGATTGATTTAGGTGAGAAGGTTACAATTGTTGTTGAAAAACAAGAAGATCAGTTGATTGAAGAATTGAAAAAAGATAGAGATATTTTAAAAGTAGAACAAAAGAGTTTAGAGATTCATATTGCTTATTCAACACATGAAAATCATTTAGGACAATTAGTCAACCTTTTAAAAGAACGTCATATTCAATATACCAGTTTATTTAGTGAAAGACCTACTCTTAATGATGTCTTTTTAGAACTAACAGGGAAAGAGTTGAGGGATTAATATGCATATATTTCGTTATCAATTAAAGTTATTGTTAAGAGATAGAACAACAATGTTTTGGACACTTCTTTTTCCCATTATTCTTGCTACATTTTTTAATCTTGCTTTTTCAAAGTTAAATAGTAGTGAAAAATTTGAACCTGCAAGATTAGCAGTTGTAGAACAGAAGGAAAACATAGAATTTAACAATTTATTAAATGAATTATCAAAAGAAAATGATGATCAATTATTAAAAGTTCAGTATGTTTCTTTAGAAAAGGCTCAAGAACTTTTAAAAGCGGAAAAAGTTGATGGATATTTAATTATTGATAATACTTTGAAGGTAGTAATAGATAAAAATGGTATTTCACAAACAGTTATACAAAGTGTTGTTGACTCTTATTTACAAACTCAGCATTCTATAGATACAATTGCAAAAATAAACCCACAAAAATTGGCAATGATAATTCAACAGAATGTCGATATACAAAAAGATTACTTTCAAAGTCAAAATATATCTTCATTAGATGTGACAGTTGTTTATTTTTATACATTAATAGGAATGACATGTATGTATGGTGGCTTTTTTGGCTTGAAGATATCAACACATACAGAAGCTAATTTAAGTAAGCAAGGGGCACGTATCAATATTGCTCCTACATCAAAATGGAAGATGATGTTGACAGGAACAATAACAGCATTTCTTTGTCAATATGCTTCACTTATTCTTTTGCTTGTGTATCTTGTATATGGGCTAAATGTTACATTTGGAGATATGATAGGCTATATCATGTTATTATGTGCTATTGGAACATATGTGGGAATTGTATTAGGACATTTAATTGGAAATGTTTTTCGTTTTAGTGAGAATGTGAAAATATCTATTTTATCAACTTCGTCAGTATTTCTTTCATTTTTATCAGGGATGATGATTGTTGATATGAAGTATTTGATTCAGGAATATGTGCCTATTTTAGGATATATAAATCCAGTTAATCTTATAACTGATGCACTATATGCTTTGTATTACTATCCAACACATGAAAGATTTTATTTTAATATTTCAATATTATGTATGATAGGAATTTTTCTTTCATGTATTTCAATTGTTTTTTTAAGGAGGAAAAAATATGACAGTCTTTAAAAATTACTTTAGAGTGGCAAAAACTTTTCTTCCCATGATTATGATTTATACTATCATTTTTGCTGCTATAGCAACAATTACTTCTACAAGCGGAACACAAAATGATAATGTTTATCAAGCAAATGAAACAAATATTGCACTGATTAATAGAGAGCAAGATACAAAGCTAACAACAGCTTTTTTACAATATATAAAAGATAATGCTCATTATGTAAAATTAAATGATAATGAAACTGAAATGCGAGATGCTTTATTTTTTAGAAAAGTTGACTATATTATGATTATTCCACAAAATTTTACGAAAGATTTTTTAAACAACCAAAATGTTAAGATTAAAACAATGGAAGTTCCAGATTCATATACGTCTATTTATTCAAAAACATTGATGAATAGATACTTAAATACAGCACAATTTTATCTAAAAGCAGATACTTCTTTAGATAATATGGTAAATTCTATTCAAAAAGACTTAAATACACATTGTCATATTGAAATGAATGCTCATGATTCCAATTCTCAAGTAGAGAAAGCAGCATCATTCTATAATTTCTCAAATTATACTCTTCAGGCTATAGCAATTGTTGTTATTGCAATGGTTATGCTTTCTTTTCATGAAGAGAAAGTGAAGAGAAGAAATCTAGTTTCTGCTGTGCCTTATAAGAGCTTTAATAAACAATTATTATTAGCAAATATTGTGACAGCTTTAGGTATATGGTTGTTGTATGTTATGATAAGCTTCATTCTTTATCAAGAGACTATGTTATCTTATCATGGATTATTATTGATAGCTAATTCATTTGTCTTTATGATTTATATTCTCACTTTTAGTTTCTTTTTAACAACTATAATACATCAAAAGAAAATTATTGATGGTATTTCAACGGTTGTAGGATTAGGAACAAGTTTTATTGCTGGAGCCTTTGTTCCACAACAATTTCTTGCTGATTTTGTATTGAACATTGCTAAGTTTACACCATCTTATTGGTATATTTCTAATAATAATAAGATTGCGAATATTTCATCATTTTCATATGAATCTTTACAACCTATTATGATAAATATGGCAATTATTTTAGGATTTGCGTTATTATTCTATGTTCTTATACAAGGAGCAAGTTACTTAAAATTGAAAAATAATAGTTAATAAGGGATTATAGCTAAGGGCTATAATCTTTTGCTTTATATTAATATATTGCTAAAAGCATTGTATAAATATTTGCTTTGTGCTATAATGTAGAAAAGGTTTCATCACCATATATCAACTATAAAACTATCTAAAATATATATAATGGGGTGATGAAATGA
>JAETUM010000051.1 GCA_021768625.1 Candidatus Stoquefichus sp.
GATCATCCATGGAGAACTGATAATATTTTACAGTATTTTGGTAGCCAAAAGCACCGACAACAAATCGGTGCTTAAAATACTAAATTTTTAGGACATTTTCAATTTTGCTTGACACAACAAATTGTAAGCAATTACATATTTATCTCTTCTTTTACACAAACAAAGCTATTTCTATTATATAAAATGTAAAATATGCTTTACATTATAAAAACATTATGTTAGACTATTAATGTAAAGTTAACTATACATTAATAAAAGGAGTTTTTAATTTGAAAACACGTATTTATGAATTAAGAAAGGAAAACAAAATTACTCAAATTGAATTAGCTAATGCCTTATCAGTCACAAGACAAACAATTATTTCTTTAGAAAATGGTAAGTATAAAGCATCCCTTGTTTTAGCACATAAAATAGCACAATTTTTTAATTTGAGTATTGAAGACATTTTTATTTTTGAGGAGGATGAAAATTTATGATAGGTCCATTTTGTTATAAAAATATTTCTACAAATGAAGAAATGAAAAAAATTTACAAAAACAAAATATCATTTATATTTGTTTGATTATTTTAGGAATCATCACTTTTATAATCTCTTTTTTCACAAAGGATTATATGAAAGATTTTATGAGAGGATTTTTGGATGGTGCAAGTACTGGTCTAGTATTTGCTGGTATACTTCTATTTTATAAAAACAAAATGATAATGAACAATGAACAAAAATTAACGGAAAGAAGAATTGAAATTTCAGATGAACGCAATCGTTTTATAAGTGAACAAGCTTCAAAGTTTTCATTAATTATTATATTAATAGAACTTTATATTATTTTATTAGTATCTGTATTCATAAACCTTGATACTTTAACAGTATGTATATGCATTATTAATTCTTTTATATTGTTCTATATATTATCATTTCGATATTTTTCAGGAAAAATTTAAAAAGAAAAACCCTAGTCATAACTATTTATGATTAGGGCTTTTTTATCTTATTGATTATTTCTACCAGCGATTTGGTTTTGACCCATTTGAACTAATCTCTTAGTGATTTCACCACCAACAGATCCGTTAGCACGAGAAGTTGCATCAGGTCCAAGATTTACACCAAATTCGTTAGCAATTTCGTATTTCATTTGATCAATAGCATTTTGAGCACCAGGAACTACTAATTTGCTTTTGCTTGAGTTTGTATTCATAACTTTCACCTCCTGACACAATTAGTTTGTGCCAAAGAGTGATATTTATTCAAAAAAATTAAAATAATTCGTCAAATTTTTTATAATTGTCATCAATAATAATAAAATCAGTATTTTGAATACATTCGTCTATCATTTTTTCAAAATCCCATTCTTTTTCAAAAGCTTCTGCTTTATAACTTTTTGGTTTTGTAGCAGGTTGTTTTGGTGTGAAAATTGTACAACAATCTTCATGTGAACGTATTGAAATATCATATGTATTTATTTTTTGAGCAATATCTATAATCTCCAACTTATCCATACATGCAACAGGACGCAATACTGGTATTTTTATAACTTCGTTAATAACAGACATACTCTCTAATGTTTGTGAAGCAACTTGTCCAATACTTTCACCATTAACAATAGCTAAACAATTATTCTTTTTTGCAATACCCTCAGCTATTCTATACATCATACGACGCATAACAGTCATTGCATAACTTTCATGACAATGTTCATAAACAGCTAACTGTAATTCTGTAAAAGGAACAATATGGACAACAATTTTTCCATGTGTATAGTCTTTTAAAACATGCACAAGATCCAAGACCTTTTCTCTTGCTAATTCACTTGTATATGGTGGTGATGCATAATGAATACACTCTATATCTACACCTCTTTTTAATGTTAAATAGCCAGCTACTGGCGAATCAATTCCACCAGATAACATAAGAAGTGCTTTTCCACCAATACCTACTGGATATCCTCCTGCACCTTTTATAACATTATCCATCACATATGTATAACCTTTTCTTAATTCAACTTTAATTAAAATTTCAGGATGATGAACATCTACACTTAATTTCTTTGTCGTATGATGGAAAATATATCCAGCAATTGCAGTATTAATATCATGAGAATGTAAAGGATAATCTTTATCATTTCTTTTGGTATCAATCTTAAAAGTTTGTCCATTATTTTTTTCAATAATTTCTAAACATACCTCTTTAATTTTATCTAAATCACTTTCGACTTTATAACAAAGCGAAAAAGAATGAATTCCAAAGACTGTTCTTAACTTCTTACAAACAGCCTCTGGGTCTTCTCCATTCAATAGTATATACATACGATCAAAAGATAATTCATATTTTAAATTTTCAAATGTTTTTAATATTTCTTTTGTATTATGACATAATTTACGAATAAACGTTTTTCGATTTTTTCCTTTTGTTGTTAGTTCTCCAAAACGAACTAATATATGATTACACTCCATATTATCCCCTCTGTTTCTTAATTGACTTTAAAATTTTATGAAGATGATATAAAAACTCATCTATTTCCTCTTGTGTTGTTAAATGTGAAAAACTTATGCGTAGAGCACTCTTAGCAATATCATCATTAAGCTTCATAGCTGCCAACGTTTTAGACACATCATTCTTATGTGATGAACATGTACTTTTTGTTGATATATAACATTCCATTTTTTCTAAAGCATGTAATAGCACTTCTGGTTTATATCCTATACATGAAAAATTCAAAATATAAGGTGAAAAATTTTTAATTGGTGTATTAATAACAATATCCTCTTCTTTTTCCAACTCTTGTCTTACATATTGGTGAATAGATAAAACATGTTGGTATTTTTCATCTTGATTTTCTAGAGCTAATCTTAATGTTTTAGCAAACATTGTATGAGTGGCAGTATTGGAAGTACCTCCTCGCATACCTTCTTCTTGTTGTCCACCATTAATCAATGGAACTAATGATGTTGATTCCTTTTTATATAGAATTCCACTTCCTTTTAATCCATATATTTTATGAGCTGAAAAACTTGCTAAATCAACAATAGATAAATCAATTGGTATTTTTCCTAAAGCTTGAACCATATCAACATGATATTTTGTTATAGGATTACATTTTTCAATAATTTCTTTAATTTTACGAATAGGATTAACAACACCTATTTCATTATTAACATACATAGTAGACACTAAAATTGTATCTTTACGAATCTTAGACGCTAATTCATCCAAGTTCAAATTTCCTTCTTGATCAACAGAAATAAAATCAACCTCAAATCCAAAAACATCTCTTAGTTGTACAAATGTATTATATACACTAGAATGCTCTATTGCAGTTGTAATAATATGCTTTCCACGATTTTGATATTGAAAAGCACAACCTTTGATAGCCATATTATTTGATTCACTTGCACCACTTGTAAAAATAATCTCTGTAGGTTTAACATTTAACATTTCTGCAATTAAATGTCTTGATTGTTCCATAAATCGACTTGTCTGTATTCCTAATGAATATAATGAATCAGAATTAGCAAAATAATTATTTAATAATGATTGATACATTTTATTAACTTCACTATTCAATGGTGTTGTTGATACATAATCTAAATAAATCATATCTTCCCTCCATATCTTAATATATGTATATATATCATGTTCAATGAAAATTTTCTATAAAAATCTTTTATTTTCTTTATTATTATATTTCAAATAAACATTTTCTTTGCAAATAAGATTATTGAAACGTTATATAAAAAATCCCCTTACGTAAGTAAATACTATATCTGTACATACCTACCATAAAGGAATAATATTATTTTTTACTTGATTTCTTTATCAATTCTTCATATGAACCTGGTTTAATCTTTTCAATAATATCAACAGCTGTAGAAAGAGCTTTTGTGTATTCTCCATTTCTAAATAAAACCTCTGCTTTTGTTAATTCAGTATTCACTTCCATAAAAGTTGAACGATAACGATTTCCATAAACAATTGCTTCTTCTACCATCTCAGCAGTTACAATTAAGTTATGTACATTATCATATAGCTTATAAATAATATCTCTTGCATCATCAACCTTTTGAGATAACTCAGACAACTCCACAGGTCTATTTTGTCTAAATGCTTGAATTTGTGCTGCTTTATCATAAGAATCTTGAATATAGTCTTTATAAGATTCATTAATCATAGGTAAATGTCTATTCTTAATTTCAGACTTAATTTCCAATAAAACAATATTAATATTCTCTAATTCATTAATAGCCCTTTGTTCTTGCAAATAAAGATTATCCCTAATAGAAAAGAACTCATTTAAATAATCTTGATGAACAAGTGACTTTTCTTTTAAAGCTTCAACACTTTCAATCATATTAATATAAGAAAATTCACCCTTTTTCATTTCTTCTTCCAAAGCATATGATTCTCTTAATATCACATCAAAATCTTGATACTTTTCATCAATAACAATATCAATTTCATCTATACGATATAAATTCTTAATTTTATTAAAATCTAATAATGCTTCTTTGTATTGATCATAGATGTGTGTAATATATGTATAACAATCATCCCACTTTTGTTTAAAAACATCATATGCCTCTTTTTCCTTCTCTAAGTCGTTACTTAATCCATCAATATCATCTACTAATTTCTCTAAATCTTCTGAAATACCATCTAATTGAATTTGTTTGATATAAATAACAATTTCATCCAAATCATCTTTAATACTTTGGAAACGTTCATCAACATTCAACTGATTCAAAGAGAAACGATCAGATGGCATAATATCTATTAAAGACTGTATTTTCTCTATTTTCTTAGGAACATATTGTCTAACAACAGCTAAATACCCTGGAATATTCTCTATAATATCATCAAGCCACTCTATTTTCTTATCAATAGTTATTGTAAATTCTTTGGCATCATCAAATCTTTGATTATTCATCATATCTTCTAACTTAACAAAAGAATCATCAACATCATTAAAAACATCTAATAAATGAGGTACAAAATCTTCTACATTAAAACGTATACTCTCAAAATTATCAATTGTTTTACGATATTTTTCTTTAACTCGAATAATCTCAATTCTTTGTATATTTTCTATCTCAGTAATTTTTTCTATTTTTGCCAATAATGATTGAGAATCCTTCTCATAAGATTGAATCATTTCATCTAAACGACCCATTTTCTTAGATACCCTACGAAGTTTTCCATAAAATAACTGCTCATCAACTTCATTAACCAAAATAGCTAATTCATTCTTTTGAAAGTCACTAATTTTCTCATACTCACTTGCATATTCTTCATATGCATCTGCAACTTCTGGAACATTTTTAGAAATACTTTGAACTCTTCCCAAACGATATTGTAATGGAAGTGATTTTATAGCATTCATCTTGTTTTCAATTTCTACAATTTGTTTACGATAAACTTTTAAACGTAACGCTCTTATAACAATATATATAATAACAATAACTACAATAATAATTGCAGCAATGACAAGATTTCTTGTTCCTATTTGTTTGATTAATTGATTCAATTGGTTCATGATATCATCCATCTATTAATCCACTCCTATTCATGTCTTTTATTCTATCATAATTTCATTATGATTTCATCAATTAATAAGAAAAAATGACATAAAATAAAAATACTTTCTCATGAAATAAGTAATACAAATAATTGTCAAATATTAAAAAACACTTCTATTTCAATTCATCAAAATAACAATTGGTCGATTTCTTACAAATAGTTTTATATGATTTAACATTTAAATATTACCAAAAAGAAATATAAAAAGTATCATATAAATTATAATAGAAAAGACTTATTAGAGCTATAAATACTTATATAATGAAAGGAGGATTCTATATGGAAATAAAAACATATGAAGAAGCACTGAATTATATTATTGCAAACAAAGAGAAAATCCCTTCTCTTTTAGAATATGAATTAATGACAGAAGATGAAGTCATTTCTTATGCTTATGAAATATTTGAAGAAATAAACAAACCATCAAAAGAACCATTTATTAAACCAACCCTCAAAGCTAAAGATAGATATGAACATATAACAATTATTAAGATTGAAGTATCCACTAACCAAAAATGCATAAATGAATTAAATGATATTCTTGTAAACATGCAAAAAGATGGATATACGATTGTTAGTATAAACTATATGTATTTAAGAAGTAGATATTATCAATACTTAATGATTAGATATAAATAAACTTAAAGAACTTATGATAGTTCTTTTTTATCATATTTTCTAATTTTCAAAAATAAAAAAGGTATCTAATAGCCTCAACTGAGCTATTAAACACCTTAAATTTATCATTATCCTACCCAAGTCTGTTGTAGTATTCAACGATAAGTGATTCATTAATTTCTTGATTTAATTCAGATCTTTCAGGCAATCTTAAAAGCTTACCTACCATTTTATCTGCATCTACTTCAACGAATCCTGGTACATGATTTTGTGAAGCTAAAGCAGCTTTAATAATATCTAATGATTTAGATTTTTCTTTAACTTCAATAACATCTCCAACTTTTACATGACAAGATGGGATATCAGTTTTTACACCATTTAATAAAATATGTCCATGGTTAACTAATTGTCTTGCTTGTCTTCTTGTTGTAGCAAATCCTAATCTGTAAACAACATTATCTAATCTTGATTCAAGTAAACAAAAGAAATTATAACCTGTGATTCCTTCCATTTTACTTGCTCTAAAGAAAGTGTTACGGAATTGTTTTTCATTCACTCCATACATATGTCTTACTTTTTGTTTTTCAGCTAATTGTAATCCATATTCAGTAGGTTTCTTTCTCTTTTGACCATGTTGCCCAGGTGCATAAGGTCTTTTTGCTAATTCTTTACCAGTTTCTAATGTAGAAAAACCTAAACGTCTAGATTTTTTCCATTGTGGTCCAGTATAACGTGCCATTTTATTTTCCTCCTATTGTTTTATTGGCATAAAACAATAACATTTATAGATCAATTAAGTTGTGTTTATACTAAGTATTTCTCATTGCAGCTAGATACTCTACATCCTATTGTTATAAACGCAATACTCAACACTCTATATGCTGCTATCATTTATTGCACTCATATATTATAGCAATTTATAAGACTTTGTCAATCAAATTTTCTTATTAATTAGAATCATTAACAATATATAAAAAGTCAATCTTTTTTCATTATAAGATTGACTTCATTTTTATTTTACAACAATATTGACGATCTTGTTTTTAACAACGATCACTCTAAAGATATTTTTACCTTCTGTATGTGTTTTAACATTATCTTGAGATAAAGCCATTTCTTTAACAACATCATCTTCTTCATCTTTGTTAACTGTAATTTTTGCACGTAACTTTCCATTAACTTGAACAGCCATTTCAACAGTAGATTGAACTAATATTTTTTCATCATATGTAGGCCAAGCTTCATATGCTAGTGATTGGTCATGTCCTAATAACTCCCACATTTCTTCACAAACATGTGGAGCAACACAACTCAACATCTTTACTAAATTTTCAGCATATGGACGATAAACAGTCTTTGCCTTATATGCTTCATTCACAAAAATCATCATTTGTGATATTGCCGTATTAAATCCCAATGTTTCATAATCATGAGTCACTTTTTTAACAGTTTGATGATAAATAAAATCTAAGCTATGATCATTTTCATCACTCAACTTATTTGATTCAATAACTAAACGATAAACACGATCCAACCATTTTCTTGCGCCATCAACACCACTTTCACTCCATGGTTTACTTGCTTCTAAAGGTCCCATAAACATTTCATAAACACGCAATGTATCTGCACCATATTGGTTAACAATATCATCAGGGTTAATAACATTTCCTTTTGACTTACTCATCTTTTCACCATTACCACCTAAAATCATTCCTTGATGATACAATTTTTGGAATGGTTCTGGATGTGATAAATAACCTTTATCATACAAATATCTATTCCACATACGAGAATATAATAAATGTCCAACAGCATGCTCAGGTCCACCAACATATAAATCTACTGGTAACCAATGATCCAATAACTTTCTATCAGCTATTTCCTTATCATTATGAGGATCTATATATCGCATATAATACCAACTACTTCCTGCACTACCAGGCATTGTACTTGTTTCTCTTTTTCCTTTTTTACCATCCACTTCAACATTAATCCAATCTGTTGCCTTATCAAGTGGTGAAGCACCAGTCTTTGATGGTGAATAATCTTCTAATGGAGGTAAAATCAATGGTAATTGATCATCAGATAATGCAACTGAAGTTCCATCATCAAAGTTAATAACTGGAATTGGTTCTCCCCAATATCTTTGACGAGCAAAAATCCATTCTCTTAAACGATAATTAACCTTCTTTTGTCCACATTTATTTTCTTCTAACCAATGAACCATAGCTTCTATAGCTTCTTCTTTATTCATACCATCTAAAAATCCAGAATTAATATGAACTCCATCTTGTGTCCATGCTTCTTTATTAACATCTCCACCAGCTAACACTGGAATGATATCAATATCGAATTTTTTAGCAAATTCCCAATCACGATCATCATGTGCAGGTACTGCCATAATTGCACCAGTACCATATCCAGCTAGAACATAATCAGAAATCCATATAGGAATTTTCTTTTGATTGACTGGATTAATAGCATATGCTCCAGTAAACACTCCTGTTTTTTCTTTATTTAATTCAGTACGCTCTAATTCAGATTTTGTAGAACATACTTTTATATACTCTTCTACAGCTTCTTTTTGCTGTGAAGTTGTTATTTTTTCTACTAAAGTATGCTCTGGAGCCAAAACACAATATGTTGCTCCAAACAATGTATCACAACGTGTTGTAAAAACAGTAAATTGATCATCATAGTCAGCAACCTTAAAATCAACAAGAGCTCCAACAGATTTACCAATCCAATTTCTTTGAATTTCTTTTGTTGATTCTGGCCAATCAATATCTTCTAAACCTGCTAATAATTTCTCTGCATATGCTGGAATATCAATAACCCATTGTTTCATATTCTTTCTAACAACAGGATATCCACCACGTTCGCTTTTTCCATCAATAATTTCATCATTTGCAAGCACTGTTCCTAATTCTTCACACCAATTGACTGGAATATCTACATTTTTAGCTAATCCATCATTATATAATTGTTTAAAAATCCATTGTGTCCATTTATAATATTTTGGATCACAAGTTGATACACATTTATCCCAATCAAAAGAAAAACCTAACATTTTCAATTGTTTAGTAAATGTACTTATATTTTCTAAAGTAAATCCCTCTGGATGATTACCAGTTTTAATTGCATATTGTTCTGCTGGCAAACCAAAAGCATCAAATCCCATAGGATGTAATACATTATATCCTTGCATTCTTTTCATTCTTGAAACAATATCAGTTGCAGTATATCCTTCTGGATGTCCTACATGCAATCCTTGTCCTGATGGATATGGAAACATGTCCAATGCATAAAACTTAGTTTTTGTAAAATCCCATACATCAGTTTGAAAAGTTTTATTTTCATCCCAATATTTTTGCCACTTCTTTTCTATTTTTGTATGTTCAAACGGCATGACTCTTTCCTCCTTAAAATATAAAAAGTCATCCTATCTAAGGACGACCTCATCGCGTTACCACCTTAGTTCATATATAAAAATATGCCCTCAACACTTTAACGCAGTTGCTACGGTAAAAACTACTTTTTTTCATCTTTACATCTCCCAGGCGAGTTCGCTGTCTTCATTCACTTGTTTCCACCAACCACAAGTTCTCTATAGAAATCTATACAACTACTACTCCTTTTCATAGACTTTTTTATCTTTTACCATTATAGCATATGTTCTATAAATTTCAACTCTTTTTAACCTTTTAATACTTCTGCTGTATTTAATTTCATAATATAAATAAGAGGTATGATTTGACACAACAAAACCATACCAAAAGATAAAAGAAGAACATTTCCTATTAAAGATAAATCCATAGATAAAGTCATTGTTCCATTAATAATCATTTCCTTTAAAAATTGATTCAAAAGAAATATACTCTGAAAATACATAATAAAAACAATCAGAAACGATAAGCCAACAATTTCTAAAGATTCACATAAAATCAATTTTAAAAAATCAAAAAAACTTGCTCCCAAACACTTCATAATGGCATAATCTTTTTTCTTTTGAACAACATTCAAAAACATAACTTCTCCTATTAAAAAAAGCGAAGAAAGAATAGCTAATGATGAGAAAATATAAAGAACAACTTTTATTTGTGTCATTGTCGAAGAAATATGTTTTTGTGTAGAGACGCCTGTTTCTATAAATTTATATTGTGGATACTTATATTTCAACTCATTCAAAACATCTGTCCTTCTTTGTTTTTGCTCAACAAAAATAATTCCTATATGACTCTTGATTTCCTTTAACCTGTTTTCTTCTTTTAATAATTCAATATAAGCATTTTCTTTTTGATAAATAGTATCAATTGTTGTTGTGTTTTGAGTGATTCCTACAATATGATAAGCAATAGAACAAACCTCTTTTTTATGCTTATACCATGCATATATTTTCTTCCCTAAAAGCTCTTTATAATCACTTCCTTGACACAAATGTTTAGCTGTTGATATTGAAACAAGAATTTCATGATTATGACTTGGCATTCTTCCAACCATTAAAGCAAGATGATGATATGGTGATGTATCATCTCCTATAAACAATGTTTGTGACTCCTGATATCTTTCTCCTACAAAACCTATTCCCAATTGCTCATAATCATCTAAAAATAACTGAACCCTACTAATATTTTGATTTGTTTTTAACTTATTTATAAAATCATTAGAAAAAGATTGATGAATACTTTGTACACTTATACTTGAAGGTGGTACCAACGAATAAATATACTGTTCTATTTGTTTTTCAAGATTTTGACTCATTGTCAATGTTATAAGAACACAAAATAATGATAAAGAAAATCCTAATAACATTTGAAACGTTCTTCTTTTATTTGAAAATAAAGAAGATAATGACAATCTTAAATAAGATAGTCTTTTCTTCTTTTGTAGACTATCAGAAAATGTCATAGGTGGTAATGATGCATGTATTTGTGTATGATTGACTATCTTGCCATCCCTCATCTCATAAATCTCATCACAATATTCTTGAACCTTCTTTAAATCATGTGAGACAATAACAACTAATTTTTCTTTCGATTCCTTTTTCAATAATTGCATTATTATCTTAGCATTTTGTTGATCTAATGAACCCGTAGGTTCATCACAAAGTAAAACTTTTTTACAATAGCAACATGCTCTTAAAAAAGCTATTCTTTGTTGTTGCCCTAAAGATAGAGATGATATTTTCAATTTATTAAAGCCAGATACATCTATCTCTTTATCTTGAAACATTGTTTTACCAAAATATTGTGGTAATTCTATATTATTTTTAATAGAAAGCCATATTATTAAATGTAATTGTTGAAATATAAAGCTAACATTCCTCTTGCAATATTTTGTTAGTCTTCTTTTCACTGATTGACCATTGTATAGCAAATCACCTAAAAAATCTCTATCAATCCCTCCTATAATATTTAATAGTGTACTTTTTCCACAACCAGAAGGACCCACTATTCCTATAAGACCAACATCAGGCAGAACCATCGAAATATCATCTAATATACTTTGATAATCATATTTCTTTTGAATATGTACAAGTTCTAACATATTTTACTCCTCTCTTAAAACATTTATCATATCTACTTTCATCATCCTTTTCATTGGAAAGAGACTGCCTAGTATTACCATAAACATATAAATAAAAATAATAAAAATATATAAATCATACGAATGAAACAAAATCTTTTTTAATTGTAAATGAAAATAAAAATGTAATTGCAAATGATAAACATTATTAAAGAAATAATATAATAACGAAGATATAAAACATCCTATAACAGCAATAATCATTCCTAAAGTCATAGATTCTAATAATGATAAAAACACTAATCTACGAGGCTCAATACCTAATGATAACAAATATGCAACATCATGTTTTCTTTCATAATAAAGAATAGACTCAACAATTCCTATCAGTAATAAAGAAACAAATAAACTTACTCCTATAAAAATATTCGCAACTACTTTTGCTAAAAAAAGAAGAGATTGATAACTTTCAACTCTTTCTAAAACTTCGCTATAAACAATATAATTTCTAGATAAAGACTGATATAATTCTTTCATATTGAAACTTTCCAATATTAGAGAATATTCATCTTTTAAAAATGGAATTTTATCTTTAAGCAATTGTGAACAATATATCTCCTCACCTTTTAGTAAAGAAGGATCCAAAACACCTACCACCTTTAATTCCATTTGGAAATCCTCATATCTTATTCTTAAAGAACGATTATTTAAAGAATGATAAAGAGATTCACTTATAATAACCTCATTATATTGACTAGGTATTCTTCCATGTTGTAATTGGATGTGACTTGTATTTCTTGGTAAAAAGGATAGTGATGAATTCATTTCCTTTTGTTTAGAAAATATATGGAGTTGGTCAAGATGATAAGAATATTGAATATCTGCATTTTCTATTTTAGGAATATCATAAAAGATATTCCTATCTTTATTTTCCATAACACACATATAACGAGTAACTGACTGCTTTTCATCTTGAGAAATAGCATCATCAATACCATTCATTGCTGTTGTCATCAAAAAAAATATACTAATCAAAATCCATTGAAACAAAAAAAGAAACACCAATTTCTTTTTTTGAAAGAATAGTTGTCTCAGTGAATACCTTATTAAACTATGAAAAGCATGATTGTGATTTTCTTTAACGATATTATCTCTTTTCATTATTTTACCTTTCAGTTTCCCATCTTTAAGTGTTAAAACACTATCACAATATAAAGATAATAACTGAGGATCATGAGATACAATAATAACCAATCTATCATGAGAAGTATGTTTTAATATTTTCATAACTTCATGTGCTTGACTTTCATGTAATGCTCCAGTAGGTTCATCGCAAAGTATCAATGATGATTGCTTCATTAATGCTTTAGCAATTGATACTCTCTTTAACTCCCCACCAGATAATTGTGAAGGAAATTTATCTAACAAATCAAAAATACCTAATTGCTTTGTTATTTTTTTTAATTGTGAATAATGATATTGTTTATAGCTTACTTGTGCTGCTAACAAAATATTCTCTTTAATTGTCATAGAAGAAATAATGTCCTTATTTTGCATCATAAAAGAAATGTGACTACGAATAAATGACTTTGCTTGAACTATTTTTTCTCCATTATAAAGAACGTCTCCATCAAAAGCAGAGTCCAACATCCCTATAACATAAAGTAATGTACTCTTGCCACATCCGCTTTCTCCTTGAATCCCAATAAACCCTGTATCTGGAAATTGAAATGAAATATCATTAAGTATCATTCGATTATCAAATTTTTTAGAAATATTTTTTAACACTAACATGACTTTCTCCTTTTATGTTATAATTTTTTATGGTGATGAACATGAATCAATTTCCATATTCTTTTGATAACAAACGTTATCATACATATAATTATTTTTTAAAAACAAAATATAAATCAAAAATAGCTAAAGTTTCACTTAATGCTGATTTTACATGCCCTAATCGTGATGGAACATGTGGAACGGGAGGATGCATTTTTTGTTCAAGTAATGGTTCTGGAGATTTTGCTGGAAATATCAATGATTCTCTTCAACAACAGTTTGAAAATATTTCACAAGTCATGCGTAAAAAATGGCCTCAATGTCAATTTATTGCATACTTTCAAGCTAATACAAATACTTATGGAACTATTGAAAAGTTAAAACAAACATTTGAGCCTTTCATTAATAAAAAAGACGTTGTTGCTCTTGCTATTGCAACACGTCCTGATTGTTTAAGTGATGATATTTGTGATTACCTTTACGAACTCTCTCAAAAATGTGATCTTTATATCGAATTGGGATTACAAACAATTCATGACCAAACAGCAAAACTTATCAATCGTGGCCATGATTTTCAAACATTTGTTTCAGCTGTTCAACGATTACGCCAACGTCAGCTTCATATTTGTGTTCATATTATCAATGGTCTTCCATACGAAACTTATGAAATGATGCTTGAAACTGCTAAAGTTGTTGGTCAATTAGATATTCAGGCTTTAAAAATACATAATCTTTTTATTCTTAAAAATACTCAGCTTTATCACATGTATCAAGAGAATCCCTTTCCCCTTCTAAAACGAGATGAATATATTTCTCTTGTTGTTGATCAACTCTCATACATACCTGCACACATTGTTATAGAACGCCTAACAGGTGATGCACCTCTTGACGACCTTTTTGAACCATTATGGTCAATCAAAAAAGTAACAATATTAAACGATATTGATAAATTAATGAAGTCCAAAAACATCTATCAAGGTGACAAAATTAAAGACAAAACTTTATAAAAGAAAAGAGATTATGTACTTTCATAATCTCTTCTATTATTTTATTCTGTTTCTATCAATCCATAATTTCCATCATTTCTTTTATAAACAACACTGATAAGATTTGTTTCAGTATCTTTATAAACAAAGAATGAGTGACCGATTAACTCCATTTGCATGATAGCTTCTTCCATATCCATAGGCTTTGGACTAATTGTTTTTGTTTTGACAATAACATCTTCCTCATCTGAATCCAATGGTTCAATTGAAGCAAGATTAAATGCAAGTTTATTATCTTTAGATTTTCTATTTAATTTTGTCTTATACTTTCTAATTTGTCCTTCTAACTTATCAATAACTAAATCAATAGCATTATAAAGATCATTATTGACAACTTCTGCTCTTAGTAACACATATTCTGTTGGAATAGTTACCTCAATTTTTTGACCAACTGGATAAACACGAATCAATACTTTAGCTTCTACATTATCACTCATAATAAAGTATTTATCCAAAACGCTCAATTTCTTATTGATTTTTGTTTCAATACCTTCAGTTAAATCAATGTTCTTTCCTCTTATAATGACTTTCATAATTATACCTCCTTTATTACTTATATTATACATTAAAATCATATAAATTACACCTGTTTCAATACAAAAAATAAAAAAGCTCTGAAAAGAGCTTATAAATATTTTTTCAACACTTCTACCTTATCAAGATTTTCCCATGGTAAATTCAAATCTCCACGTCCAAAATGACCATATACAGCAGTTTGTGAATAAATTGGTCTCAACAACTGTAATGTTTCAATAATTCCTTGAGGTGTTAAATCAAATTCTGATTGAATAGCATTTAATATCTTATCTTTAGATACTTTTTCTGTTCCATATGTTTCAACAAAAACACTTGTTGGTTCTTTAACACCAATAGCATAAGATAATTGAATTTCAATACGGTTGCATAATCCAGCTGCAACTATATTTTTCGCAATATATCTTGCCATATAAGCAGCACTTCTATCTACTTTAGAAGGGTCTTTCCCTGAAAAAGCACCTCCACCATGTCTTGCTGAACCACCATATGTATCAACAATAATTTTTCGTCCAGTCAATCCAGTATCTCCATGAGGACCACCGATAACAAATCTTCCTGTTGGATTAATATACACCTTATAATCTGTATTCATATTATACTTTTTCACAACGTCATACATGATCACATTTTGAATATAGTCCTTAAATTCTTGTTCATTAAAATCAGGATCATGTTGAACAGACATTAAAATAGTATCAATATAAGGATGATTTGGATCAGTATAATCTACAGTAACTTGTGACTTCATATCAGGACGTGCCCATTTAAACTCACCAGCATGTCTTTTCTCTGTTGCATAACGCACAAGATGATGAGAAATCGAAACAGGTAAAGGCATATATCCTTCTGTTTCATCACAAGCATATCCAAACATAATTCCTTGGTCACCAGCTCCACCA
Organism: Candidatus Stoquefichus sp.; assembly: GCA_021768625.1. Lineage (GTDB taxonomy): Bacteria > Bacillota_I > Bacilli_A > Erysipelotrichales > Coprobacillaceae > MGBC163490. The sequence goes on from JAETUM010000051.1 coordinate 15,972, forward strand.
ACTTCAGTATTTGTTCCTAGTGCTATATCAACAGACTGTGTATCCAAAACAACTTGAACTTCACAATTATCGGCGTCTATACCTAAATCATCACTTGTATACCCTATCTTTCTTAAAACATTTCTTGCAATTTTTTCATAATCTACTTTTGCTTGAGTTGTAATTTCTCCACCAATAACTAATAAATTTGTTGTTGTAAAACATTCACATGCAACTCTAGAATAAGGATCTTGTTGTAAACAAGCATCTAAAATTGCATCACTAATTTGATCACAAACTTTATCAGGATGTCCTTCTGATACAGATTCTGATGTAAATAATATTTTTTCCATTTTCTTTCCTCCCTCTTCACCAATAAAAAAAGCTTTCAAGAGGAAAGCTTTGTTTCCCCTTATTGTTCAAGTTAACTTGCTAGGTAAGGCACCTTCTTTCAAAAAGGGTTGCCACCACTTCATAGATCCTCATCTCGTGGTTCTGAATAAGAGCTTTATTATTGATATAATTTTTTTAATTCTTCATGACTTAAAGATGTCATTTTTTCAATTAATTCTAAATCTAATCCAATATCATAAAGTATTGTTGCTATCTTGAATTGTTCTTTTGTTCTTGCATCCATAGTATCACCAATATTAGTTTAACCACATTTTAAGACATTATTCTACAATTCAAGACTACATTCATTATATGATAATATTTCTTGCAATGCAAGAGATATTATCATGTATATGTATTCTAACACATATTTCCTAAAATTTTTCTCAAATTTTTTTCATTTTTATTTTTCTTTTAATAAATCACGAATTTCTACTAATAATTCTTCTGTTGAAGGACCTTTAACTTCCTCAGTAACTTGTTCTTCCTCTTTTTTACGTAATGAAGATAATTTCATAATAAATTTTAACATCAAAAAAATAACCAATGCGATAATTAAAAAATCAATCGCACTTTGAATAAAGTTTCCATACATTAAAGAAATTCCTTCACTCACAGTTTTTCCATTTTCAACAACTGGTTCTCTTAAAACAATAGATAATTGTGTAAAATCTGCAGCACCAGTCATGAGTGTAATCAATGGCATAATCACATCATTAACTAAAGAAGTCACAATCTTTCCAAAAGCACCTCCAATAATGACACCGACTGCCATATCAACAACATTGCCTTTCATTGCAAATTCTTTAAATTCATTTATAAATTTTTTCATTATATTGCTTGCACCTCCAATACTCCTGGCACTTCCTCAATAAGAATTTGTTCTACACCATCTTTTAAAGTTGCATCAAGCATAGCACAACCTGCACACGCTCCATGCATTTGTACATAGACAACACCTTCTTCATATTTCACAAATTCTATATCTCCACCATCTCTTTGTAAATAAGGTCTTAATTTATGAATAACCTTTTTAATCTCTTCTTCCTGATTCATATAACATCCTCCTTCACGCATTACTTATTATACCATATTTTACAAAATATAAAAGTAACAATCTCTTTTTGACTTTTCTCAACTTATGCTTTGTGATATAATCTACTTGATTGGAGGGCTCTTAATGGAACATCGAGTTAAAATTGGTGATATTATTGATGTAACCATTACTGGAATTCAACCTTATGGTGCTTTTGCATTACTCCCTGATCACACATCTGGACTTATTCATATTTCTGAAATTTCTGATAAATTTGTAAGAAATGTAGAGAATTTCGTTCATGTTGGTGAGATTATACGTGTAAAAGTTATTGATATTGATGATAAAACACATCAAGCCAAATTATCTTTAAAGGCTATTTATCCGCTCAATAAAAGAAAATACAAAAGAACTTATAAAAATCAGAGAGAGAAGATACAAGAGACACCACTAGGATTTAGTTCATTAAAAGAAAAACTGCCTGAATGGATAAACACAGGCATAATACAGGAGGAAGATTTATGATTAAAGTTGATTTATCTCAAGCAAAATTAGCTGAAAATATGGAAACATATAAAGAACAAGTTGCTTCAATTCATGATATGATCCATAACAAAACAGGAAAAGGAAATGATTTCTTAGGTTGGGTTGACTTACCAATAACTTATGACAAAGAGGAAGTCAAAGCAATTAAAGAAAAAGTATTAGAATTAAAAGATGAAATCGATGTTTTATTAGTATGTGGAATTGGTGGTTCTTATTTAGGAGCAAGAGCTGCTATAGAAGCTATTAATGGTTTATTCCCTACTAATGATGTAGAAATTATTTATGTTGGAAATACATTCTCTTCTAATTATTTATCTCAAGTAAAAGAATATGTAAAAGATAAAGAATTTGCTATTAATGTTATTTCTAAATCTGGTACAACAACAGAGACATCAATTGCATTTAGAATTTTTAAAGATTTATTAGAAACAACAAAAGGAAAAGAAGTTGCTAGAAAACGTATTGTTGCTACAACTGATAAAGAAAAAGGTGCATTAAAAATATTAGCAACAAACGAAGGTTATACAACATTTGTTGTCCCTGATGATGTAGGTGGTCGTTATTCAGTATTAACAGCCGTTGGTTTATTCCCTATTGCAATGGCAGGTATCGATGTTGAAGATATGTTAAAAGGTGCAGCTGATGCAAGAGAAAAATATAACAATGCTGATTTAAACACAAATGAAGCTTATCAATATGCAGTTGCAAGACAAATGTTATCTAAACAAGGGTTCCCTGCAGAAATGTTTGTAACTTATGAATTACAATTAGCAATGGTAGCAGAATGGTGGAAACAATTATTTGGTGAATCTGAAGGAAAAGAAAATAAAGGTATTTTACCTACAAGTGCTACATTCTCAACAGATTTACACTCTTTAGGTCAATTCATTCAAGAAGGAACAAAAGTTCTTTATGAGACTGTCTTTAAAGTTAAAAAACCAATCTCTGATTTAGAAATTCCTAGCGATAAAGACAATTTAGATAATTTAAATTACTTAGCTGGAAAAACAGTTGACTATGTCAACAAAAAAGCATGTGAAGGAACAATTGATGCTCATGTTAATACAGGTGGTGTTCCAAATATACAAATCACAATTGATGAGTTAACTGCATATTCATTTGGATATATGGTTTATTTCTTTGAAATTGCTTGTGCCATGTCAGTATATTTATTAGATGTTAACCCATTTAATCAACCTGGTGTAGAAGTATATAAGAAAAACATGTTTAAGTTATTAGGAAAACCAGGAGTATAATTCTTTAGAAAAAAAGAGGATTTCAATTATTAAACAATAATAAAATGAAATCTTCTTTTTTATTATATATTATCTTTTATCACACAAGCCATGGCTCCAACAATAAATAAGCAAAAGCTGATATAACCAATATCAAAGCAAAATAATAAATAATAGACAATACTTTATGATCCTTGAAATCAAAAACATTACATTTATATTTAAAAGCAGATAATATAAATAAAACATCAAAAATCAACATTGCTAATCCAAAACATAATGTTGGAACAATAGAACTTCTTTCTGGAAAAAACATCAGAAAAATCATTCCTACGTTCACTAAAAACAATTCAATCATTTCCTTTATTTCTTTTGACATTTAATACCACCCTTTTATCTTTTTACTTTTCACAAATTTTCCTCTACAATATTCTTTACCTTTAATAGAAGAATAATTCTCATTCCATGGTTCGTAAGTATTAGTAAATCCTCCACGATCAGTATATGTCACAATAATCTTTATACCATTTTTAAAACCATGTGATGCCATCTTCACCATCTTTACTGTATGTGATGTCAATTTAGGTATAAGTTTCCATCCACCATAAGTTGATAAAATCTCTTTAGCTATAACCACAAATTTATTTTTTCCTAAACTTAAAAGTGCTTTCCCTAATTCACTGGTTGGACTTATTCCCCACTTGGTTATTATATATGTTAATTTCACTCCAGTGTCAAGACATTTTAAATATTTGTTTTCACTTAACCCAGTACAATACACTGCTGCGTCATTTTTAGTTAAATATAAAACTTGTCTTGTTTCAATACCTTGTTTAGTGAATGGCTGATATGTGTTACTATTAGGTTCCCATGAAACACTATAAGAACATTTCTTATTTTGATAACTATACTGATCATAATTCCTTCCATATGATATCTTAGGTCTTTTTCCACTATAAGATACCTTCAAAGAATACTTTGTATTTCGCAACAAACTAGCAACTAATTTAAAATTATTCTTATTCTTATATATCTTAGATAAAGATACTTTGCTCTTTATACCAAACCATCCAACCTTATATAATTGCGCAGTTGCTTTTCCACTTCCACTACTTGAGAAGTTGAACTCTCCCATTGTAGCTGGTTTGACATCATACCAAAATACTTTTTGTGATGAAGCTTGTACATCACATACAAATAAAGACAACATCAAAAAAAGACATACATGACAAATGATACATTTTTTTAATTTCATAACTAATACACCTTCCTTATTTCATTGTATTTATCATTTCAGTCATTTATTTAAGATTTCTACACTCTTTCACTCCTCCCTAAAAAATAAAGAGGAACAAATGAGTAATGTTATCAAACATTATTCATTTATTCCTCGAAAACTTCCGTAAATCAATTATAACATACAGCAAATTATTTGTACATATTTTTTATATAAAAAAGCATTATTCAAAATAAATAAACCATTTGTCTAAAAAACAAATTTTTTTCTTTTTCCCTTGACTTGAAAAACAATACTATGTTAAGATATATAAGCGTTCAATATTTATGGAGGTTTAGCTCAGTTGGGAGAGCATCTGCCTTACAAGCAGAGGGTCAGCGGTTCGAGCCCGTTAACCTCCACCATTGCCGGCTTAGCTCAACTGGTAGAGCAACTGACTTG
>JAETUM010000052.1 GCA_021768625.1 Candidatus Stoquefichus sp.
GCCGCATACTTTTGTGTTGATGTCAATGCTTTTTTTGTAAAATTTAAAATAAAAAAAGAGGGATACATTTTTATGTATTCCTCAACAGTCATTAAATCCTTAACTTAATGACATTGCGTTAAATGCCTCTTTTTTATTTACTCTCAGTATGTTATAATATCTCTAATTTAAAAGGAGGATGACCTATGAAAAAAGCAATTATTACAGTTGTAGGAAAGGATCAAGTTGGTATTATAGCTAAAGTATGTACATTTTTAGCAGATACTCAAATTAATATTCTTGATATTTCTCAAACAATTTTACAAGGATATTTTAACATGATGATGATTGTAGATATAAAAGATACAGTTAATGATTTTGCAACTATTTCTGATGAATTAGAAAAATTAGGTAAAGATATTGGTGTAAATATTAAATTACAACATGAAGATATCTTTAATAAAATGCACAGAATTTAGGGAGGAAAGTCATGATTAATTTATTTGAAGTTGCAGAAACTAATAAGATGATAGAACAAGAAAATTTAGATGTTCGTACAATTACAATTGGTATAGGATTACTAGATTGTATTGATAACAATATTGATGTTTTATGTGAAAATATATATCAAAAAGTAACGAAAACTGCAAAGAATTTAGTAGAAACAGGAGAAAATATTGAAAAAAAATATGGAATTCCTATTGTTAACAAAAGAATTTCAGTAACTCCAATTGCTTTTGTTGGAGCATCAGCATGTCAAACTAAAGAAGATTTTGTAAAAATCGCTAAGACTTTAGATCGTTGTGCTAATGAATTGGGAGTTAATTTTATTGGTGGTTATTCTGCCATTGTTTCTAAAGGAATGACAAAAGCTGAAAGATTATTGATTGAATCTATACCACAAGCTTTAAAAGAAACTCAATTAGTATGTAGTTCTGTTAACGTTGGTTCAACAAAGACTGGATTAAATATGGATGCAGTTCAACTTGTGGGAAAAATAGTTAAAGAAACTGCAGAATTAACAAAAGAAAATGATTCTATTGGTTGTGCTAAATTTGTTGTCTTTTGTAATGCACCAGATGATAATCCATTTATGGCTGGAGCATTTCACGGAGTTAGTGAAGCGGATGCTATTATTAATGTGGGTGTTAGTGGTCCAGGTGTTGTTCGTAATGCTATTAAAAGTGCTAAAGGTAAAGACTTTGGTGAATTATGTGAAACAATTAAAAAAACAGCATTTAAGATTACACGTGTTGGACAATTAGTTGCAAGAGAAGCATCAGCTGCTTTAAATATTCCTTTTGGAATTATAGATTTATCTCTAGCTCCAACACCAGCTGTAGGAGATAGTATTGCAGATTGTTTACAAGAAATGGGATTAGAAAGAGTAGGTGCACCTGGAACGACTGCTGCACTTGCTATATTGAATGATCAAGTGAAAAAAGGTGGAGTTATGGCCTCATCTTATGTTGGTGGATTATCTGGCGCATTTATTCCAGTTAGCGAAGATCAAGGAATGATAGATGCTGTAGAAGCAGGTGCCTTAACTTTAGAAAAATTAGAAGCTATGACCTGTGTATGCTCCGTTGGACTAGATATGATTGCTATTCCTGGGAAAACATCTGCATCAACAATTTCTGGAATTATAGCAGATGAAATGGCTATTGGAATGATTAATCAAAAAACAACAGCTGTACGTATTATTCCAGTTATAGGAAAAGATGTTGGTGAAACAGTAGAATTTGGTGGATTATTAGGATATGCACCAATCATGCCTGTTAATCACTTTTCATGTGATGAATTTATAAATCGTGGGGGACGTATTCCTGCACCTATACATAGTTTTAAAAATTAGACGATTATATATCGTCTCTTTTTTAAAGAAAGAGGGTTATAAAATGAATTTAGATAAACTTATTGTATATAGAGAACTTACGAAGGATAAAGTCATTCTTAATTGTTTATCTTTTTGTACAAATAAAAATAAATATCAAGAAGAATTTGTTTCATCTATGATTACTTTAGCTGAAAAGTTGGATTTACATGATCACTTATTTCAAAGCTTAATAACATATTTACTTGTTCAGCACGAAAATGTTTTTTCATTAACTTTGGAAAGAAAAGAGGATATTCATCCGTCTCTCAAAAAAGTTGTTATGAATGATTTTAAAATATTGTTTTCATTATTTCACTATGATTTTTCAATGCTTGATTCACTTTATAAAGATTTGTTTTTTCACTTTCCACATACAAAACCTATCATTAATAAAGAAATATATGAGCTTTTATCAAATTTGCAAGAAAATTTATCAAATAGTCAATCAGTTGAAGAATTTTATGAGATATTATATGAACACTATCGTCAATATGGTGTAGGAAAATATGGTTTAAATAAAGCATTTCGATTTCATGAAGGAAAAATTATATCCATTGATCATATTGGGAATAATACTTTAAATCAATTAATTGGTTATCAAACACAAAAAGAAAGATTAAAAGCTAATACAGAAGCATTTATTCAAGGTAAAAAAGCCAATAATGTTTTATTATATGGTGATAGTGGAACTGGAAAATCAAGTAGTATTAAAGCACTTTTAAACGAATATTATAAAGATGGATTACGTATGGTAGAAGTTTATAAACATCAGTTTATTCATTTACCTCAAATAATTAATGAGCTACAAAATAGAAATTATAAATTTATTATTTTTATGGATGATCTTTCTTTTGAAGATTTTGAAGTTGAATATAAATATTTAAAAGCTGTTATAGAAGGTGGATTAGAGAAGAAACCTGATAATATTTTAATATATGCGACAAGTAATCGTAGACATCTTATTAAAGAAACATGGAATGATAGAAATCATGATCAAGAAATTAATAATAATGATGCAAAACAAGAAAAACTATCGTTAGTTTCAAGATTTGGTGTTCAAATTATGTATATCCATCCTGATAAACAACATTATTTGGATATTGTTGATGGATTAGCAAAAACATATCATATTGATATGGATAAAGAAAAGTTACATGAATTATCATTACAGTGGGAAATAAGAAATGGAGGTTTTTCTGGGCGAACTGCTAAGCAATTTATACATATGTTGCTCGGAAACAAAGAATGAAAAAATTAAAACTAGAAGATTATGAAATTATTAAACCATATTTAGATTTAGCTAATTATGAAGGATATAATTCTAATTTTGTAACAATGATGATGTGGAATCATGAATATCATATTGAATATGAAATTCATGAGCATTATCTTGTTATGCTACATAATTATAAAGGAACATATTTTTGGGCAATGCCATTTACTTCAAAAGAGTATTATAAAGAAGCTATTGAATATATGAGAGAATATAGTCATAAACATCATTTTGATTTTATAATTGATTGTGCAATTGAAAGTTTTATTGATGAAATAAAAGAAATATATAAAGATGAACTTATTTTTGAAAAAACACCCTATAATGATGATTATATCTATGATAGAAAGATGCTTCAGACTTTGTCTGGAAAGAAAATGCAGAAGAGAAGAAATCATTATAATGCATTTATAAAAGCATATCCAGATTATGTATATCGTGATTTAGATATTAAAGAAGATTTTGATACTATACTTAATTGTTTAAATAAATGGGAATCTAATAAGGATGATTTAAGTGAATCTATGACAAGTGAGATTTTTGGAATTATGTATTTATTATCTTCTAAGAAAATTTTAAACTTTGAAGTAGGAGGTATTTTTATTAATGATGTTATGGAAGCATTTATTATTGCCTCACCATTAAAACATCAAACAATTCAAATTCATGTCGAAAAGGCTAATAAAAATATAAGAGGTTTATATCCTGCTATTTTAAAAGAAATGTTGGAGCATCATTTTTCGGATGAACTTTATGTCAATAGGGAAGAGGATATGGGATTAGAAAACTTAAGAAAATCTAAACAGTCACTCCATCCTATCAAAATGATTCATAAGTATAAAATAACTGAAAAACAGATGAATATCCAACAACCCTCAGATGATGACAAAAAACAAATTGTTGATTTATGGAAAATGTGTTTTCAAGATGAAACAGATCAATCAACTGATTATTATTTTCAAAATCTTTATCATAAAGAAAATACATATGTCTTAAAACAAAAGAATAGAATTATAAGTGTTATTCAAATTGTTCCAATGTCTTTTAGTATAAAAAATGAAAATAAACAAAGCTATTTTATTTTAGGGGTATGTACACATCCAAACTATCAAGGTCAAGGAATGATGAAGTCTTTACTTCATTATGTTATAAGAAAATATAATGGAGAAAGAATCTATTTACAAGCATATATCCCAGAGATTTATCGTCCATTTGGATTTTATGCATCACATTTTCATCAAAAAATTAAGCTTGATAAAAATTATCTCTATCAAGAAGAATTATGTATAGAAGATGATACTCGTTATTTAAAAAAATACTATGATTCTTTTACAAAAAATTTTGATGAATATAGAATACGAGATAATGAGTATTGGAAACAACTTGTTATAAGATCTCAAAGTTTCGAAGATAAAATTGTCATTATAAAGAATAATGGATATATGATTTTTCATGAAAACGAACATTCTATTTATATTTCTGAGTTTATTTATCTTCATAAAGAGAGTATTCATCATTTATTAAATTATTTTTATTTATATCAAAAAGATATTTATATTGAATGTGATATGAAAGCAAATATTCCTGGAGAAAAAGAGAAAATAATAACAATGATGTGTCTTTCTTTAGAAAAAGACGAAATAAATGATAATAAATTTGTAAATGAAATATATTAAAATAACGTTATTTTATTGACTTCTATAATATTTTTTGATAAATTTTAATAGTATTAATAATTTATTATTAAAAATAGGGGGGATATATTATGATAGAAGATCAAGAGGAACTACATGAAGAATGTGGAGTTTTTGGTGTTATTGGACATAGAAACGCATCAAATATTTGTTATTATGGTTTACATAGTTTGCAACATAGAGGTCAAGAAGCAGCTGGTATTTGTGTGAAAAATAATCAAAAATTGATGATTCATAAAGGAGAAGGACTTGTAACTGAAGTATTTGATTCTCAAAAAATTACTCAATTAGAAGGAGATGCAGCTATAGGCCATGTTAGATATTCTACTGCTGGAGGTAGTGGAATAGCCAATGTTCAACCATTTTTATTTAAAACAATGAGCGGTTCAATGGGAATTTGTCATAATGGAAATCTTGTCAATGCTAATGTACTGAAAAAAGAACTAGAAGAGAAAGGAAGTATTTTTTCTTCTACATCTGATACAGAAGTATTAGGTCATCTCATCAAAAGACAAGAGGGGCATATGATTGAGCGTATTTGTAAAGCATTGGAGAAGTTAGATGGTGCTTTTGCTTTTTTAATACTTATAGAAGATCGTCTATATGCCGTTAGAGATAAATATGGTCTAAGACCATTATCAATTGGTATTTTAGCTAATGGAGCATATGTATTTGCTTCAGAAACATGTGCTTTAGATATTGTTGGTGCAACTTTTTTAAGAGATGTAGAACCTGGAGAAATCGTTAGAGTCAAAGATGGACAATTAATTTCAAAAAAATATACTGATCAACCTATAGTTAATAAGATGTGTGCAATGGAATATATTTATTTTTCTAGACCTGATAGCAATATTAATGGAATCAATGTTCATACAACACGTAAATTAGCTGGAAAACAATTATTTTATGAATCTGCTGTAGATGCAGATGTTGTTATAGGAGTACCTGATTCATCTATTTCAGCTGCTATAGGTTATGCAGAAGCTTCTGGTATTCCTTATGAAATGGGTCTTGTTAAAAATAAATATGTCGGACGAACATTTATACAACCTACTCAAGAAATGCGAGAGCAGGGTGTAAAGATGAAATTATCTGCTGTATCATCAATTGTGAAAGGTAAGCGTGTTATTATGATTGATGACTCAATTGTTAGAGGAACAACTTCAAAAAGAATTGTTCGTCATCTTAAAGAAGCAGGGGCAACTGAAGTTCATGTTCGTATTGCTTCACCAGCAATTCAATTTCCATGTTTTTATGGTGTTGATACTTCTACTCTTGAAGAACTTATTTCTAATAAGATGAGTGAGAAAGCATTATGTGAATACATAGAAGCAGATTCATTAGCATTTATAAGTGAAGATGGTTTAAAGAAATCTATTTATTTTAATAATAACAACCATAACTGTGATTTATGTTTATCTTGTTTTAATGGAAAATATGTTACTAAACTCTATGATTCGTTTGACAAAGCAAATAAAGATGAAAAATAATGAAAAAGAGAAGTATAGTTTGTATTCTATCTTCTCTTTCTTTTATTAATAATACACAACTTCGCATAATGTATATTATGTGAAAAACATTATAAAAGAATTATATAAATAATAATCCTTTTATAAGTTATTAAAATCATATTTAATAATTAGATGTTCAAAAACTTTTTGAGCTTCTTCTTTATTTGTTAAACAGCCAATAATAACTGCTGAATTTGTAGAATAAATTTTTACAATATAATTATATTCCATACCACTTTTTCCATTGGTTTCATAATATATATATTCGTTATCATCTTTTTTTCCGCTCTTTTTATTTAAAATTTTATTATCTTTATTTTCTTCTATAATTTTTTTGTATTCCTTATAGACATTATCTGTTAAAAACACACCTTGAGAAATTGTTTTATTATCCTTAGAAATAATAAAAGTTCCATCTTTTTGACTGATTGAATAACCATCTTTACTTTTAAAAGTAATGTTCACAGAATCTCCATTTTCAATAGAAAATGTATATGTACTACGTTCATTTAAATTACAAGCAGTTAACAATAATGCTAGACACAAAATAGATATTGTTCTTACTTTTTTCATTATATTAAATTGTTTCATTGATTTTTCCTCCATTATCTAAACCATGACTATTATAACATAAAACTCTTATCAGAGTAAATGAGTTGTCAATGCAATTGAAACAATAATAATAAACAAAAGAGATAAAAACATAATATAAACAAATATAGCTTGTTTCTGTTTCTTATAATGATTATAAACAGCTAAAAACGAACTCAAATATAGTAATATAGCAATAACATAATTGACTATTAATGGTAAATTACTTTCTTGCATAGATATTCCAAAAATAAATAATAAACTACCAATAAGTAATCCAGCTAATGACATAATAATGACTTTTCTTGTTTGATTTTCTTCCATATAACTTTTAATTCCTTTTTCTTATTTTAATTTATCTAATAATGATTCTCCAATTCCAGGATTATCTATTTCAAAATTATCAGATATAGTTGCTCCAATTATAGCATAACTTTTTAATAAACCAAGATGTTTTGTATTTTTAAAAGATTTATTGTAAATAATTAATGGAACATTTTCTCTGGTATGATCTGTTCCTCTATATGTAGGATCATTTCCATGATCTGCAGTTATCATTAACAAATCATTATCATTTAGTGATTTTATAAATTCAGTTAATTTTTTGTCGAAATCCTCAATGGCTTTTCCATATCCTTTTGGATCCCTTCTATGTCCATAAACTGCATCAAAATCAACTAAATTCAAGAATGCCAATCCAGTAAAATTTTGTTGAGAGAGTTGTAATAATTGAGACATACCATCATTATTTGATGTTGTATGTATACTCTGTGTTATTCCCTGGTTAGTAAATATATCAGGAATTTTTCCAATACCAATAACATCAAAATAATTTTCTTTTAGAGAATCCAATACAGTTTTGGCAAATGGTTTTAAAGCAAGATCATGACGATTTGCTGTTCTTACAAATTCCCCTTTTCTTTTTCCAATATATGGTCTTGCTATAACTCTACCAATTTTCCATTTTCCATCCATGGTCAATTCCCTGGCTATTTCACAAGCATGGTATAGCTCATCTAAAGAAATAATTTCTTCATTAGCTGCAATTTGAAATACAGAATCTGCAGAAGTATAAACAATCCAATCTCCTGTTTTTAACTGATGCTCCCCATATTTATCTAAAATCTTTGTTCCACTTTCTGCATAATTACCTACACATTTTCTACCAGTTTTTTCTTCAAATAAATGAATAAATTCTTGAGGAAAACCTGTATCAGTAAATGTTTGAAATGGTTTTTCTACTCTTAATCCCATCATCTCCCAATGACCAGTCATAGTATCTTTACCATTTGAAACTTCTTCCAAACGTGCAGTATATGCTTTTTGCTGTGAAACTGATTCTATGCCATGAAAATGACCAATATTTCCTATACCTAACTTTTCTAAACAAGGAATATTTAATCCATCATTTTCTTCACAAATATGTGCGAATGTATTGGCCCCTTCGTCATGATATAAACTTGCATCATGAGCTTCTCCAACACCAAGAGAATCTAATACAATTAAAAAAATTCTTTTATATCTGATCATATTATTCCTTCTTTCTTGCACGAGGATGTGCTCTTGTATAATCTTCTATTATTTTTTTATTTGAAACATGTGTATATATTGTTGTTGTAGAAATATCACTATGACCCAGCATCTCTTGAATCGCTCTTAAATCAGCATTATTTTCTAATAAATGAGTTGCAAATGTATGTCTCAATGTATGTGGTGTAACATGTTTTTGAATACCACTTTCTTTAACAAGATTTTGTAATATATGATAAAAGTTATCTCGTTGTATAGGCATAGCCTTTTTATCAATAAAAAGATACTGTGTCTTTGTATCTTTACATAATTGTGGCCTATATTTTTCAATATACTCTTTTAAAAGCTGGCAAACTATTTGATTCATAGGAACAATACGTTCCTTATTTCCTTTACCAATGCATTTTACAAATCTTTTTTGAATGTTAATATTATATAGTGTTAGATGACATAACTCACTAACTCTCAAACCAGATGAATAAAGTAATTCTACCATACATCTATTTCGTGATGATATAGCATCCTTCACTTGAATAGACTGAATAAGTTGAGTGACTTCATCAAGAGTAAGAACTTCTGGTAAATATTGTCCTTTTTTCCCAATTTCAAAATAACTCATTATATTGACTTTGACAATATTTTCTTTAACCAAGAAAATATAAAATTGGCGTAAAGATACCATATGTCTTTGAATACTTCTTTCACTCATATAATATATTTCCTTCAAATATTGATAAATATGGTCTTTTTCGATATTATCAATATCATATATTTGAAAAGACTCCTCTATATATGTTATACAATGTTGAATATCACGTATATAATTTTCAATTGTGTTTTGACTTAATCCTTTTTCAACGATTAAATACTGCTTATACTCCAATATTGCATCTCTATTTTTCACTTCTATCACCTGACAATATTATAACAATTATTTTTATTAAAATAAAGGAATAACATATACTCTAAAGGCCAATGATAATGAAAAAATAATGAGTGTTGCAATTAAACAATTCAAACGATAATTGATAATATTTTTCATATTAAAGGTTTGATCAATATAATAAGAAATAAGTGTTACATATAATGATAGATGAAAACACATCAAAGACAATGCAAATATAAGAATAAGTTCTAAAATAATTTCTATTATAATCAATAAAACAGTCAAAAAATCAATTTGAATTATAGAAAATACATAACATAATGAAAATGAAATTTGTACACCTTTTAAGAAAGTTAAAAACAATATTCCAAAATGTCCTAAATAACTAGAACTTAAATATGTACATATAAGAATATATAATCCGCTTTGAATAATATATAACTGATATTGATTCATATATTTTTCATTATTTAAATAAAATAAACTTTGTAAGTTTTTTTTAATTATTTCTTGACAATACCCATATTCAAACAAACCAAAAAGAAATCCCATAACTAACATAACAGTTAAAATTAAAAATATATATTTCTTGTTATCAATAAAACGACGTAAAAAAGCACTCATATTTATCACCTCTTCATATAAATATGAATGCTCTCTAAAATTATTCATCATTTTTAATATATTTTTTCTGAATTTTTTCTTTATGTATTAACGAAGATGCTTTAATTAAATGAATATCATCCAAAGATGAGTTTAATTCTTCAATAATTTGATCCGTTTTGTCTTTTTGCGATATATAATAATTATCTTGTACGTGTTCAAATAATGAAATTTGTTGATTTAATTCTTTATAATGAATAACATTATTTAAGCTGACTCCTACTAATCTTAATTTTTCTCCATTATAAATATTCTCAAAAAGTAATAAGGCAGTTGCAAAAATGATTTCTTCTTCATTAGTATAATGTTCAATAATTATTTGTTTTGTACGACTTTTTTCTCTTGTGTACTTTAATGTTATAGAAATTGAATTCGAAATAAGTTCTCGTTTCTTGGCACGCTGTGAAACTTCACGAGATAAATCTCTAAATTTCTTTCTAATAAATTGTTCATCATTACTATCTGTTTCAAAAGTTGTAGAATTACCAACTGATTTTAATTCATTTTTTGAATAATTTATTTTAGAAAAATCTTTTCCGTTTGCTCTTTGATAAAAAATTAATGCATTTTTTCCAAAAATAGGTTTGATTTTCTCATAATTATGATAATTAGCTAAATCTCCTATTGTTTCTATTCCTAATTCTATAAGTTTTGGTTGAGTTTTCTTACCAACACCAATCATATCTTTAATAGATAAAGGCCATAATTTAGTTTTTATATCTTTATTTGTAATGATAGTAATACCCATTGGTTTTTTCATATCACTTGCCATTTTTGCTAAAAATTTATTTGGAGCTATTCCAATGGAACATTGCAATGATAAAGTATCATAAACCTTATCTTGTATTGTTTTTGCTACATCTTGAGGATTTGCTTTATTTTTTTGAAAGTATTCTGTCATATCAACATAACATTCATCAATACTTGCTACTTCTAAGTATGGAGAGAATGTGGCAATAATTTCAAAAAAACTTTGGGACAATGCCTTATATAATTCAAAATGAGGCTCTACTGTAACAAGATGAGAACAAAGTTCTTTTGCCTGAAACAATGGCATAGCTGAATGTATCCCATATTTTCTTGCTTCATATGAGGCAGTTGTAATAATACTGCGTTTAGATTGTCTACAAATAACGATTGGCTTTCCTTTTAATTCGGGATGAATAGATATTTCTGCACTTGCAAAAAAAGCATTTAAATCAATATGAAATATAATTTGCATCAACTATTCACCACCTTATAAACAAATCTATTTTAACATATAATTCTTATAGTTATAAAGACTTTCTTTTTTTACATTATCAGTTTTATGTGCTAATCTTAGCTTATCAGCTATCATAGCAATAAATTCTGAATTTGTAGGTTTTGCTTTAACAGCAGAAACAGTATATCCAAAGATTTCATCAATAGCGTCTGTATTTCCTCTATTCCATGCTACTTCAATTGCATGTCTAATAGCTCTTTCTACTCTAGAAGATGTTGTATTATACATACGTGCAATATCAGGATAAAGAACTTTTGTAACTTGACCTAAAATATCAATATTGTAATAAGTTGTTAAAATAGCTGTTCTAAGATACATATAACCTTTAATATGTGCTGGAATACCCACTTCATGTAAAATTTCAGTAATTTCATTTTCAATTTTAACTTTTTTATATTTTTCTGTTTCATCATTTTGAACATAATGTTGATCTTCTTGATGATTAGAAACAATAAATCTTAATGAACTAATAAAATGTTGCATATCAAATGGATATTTAAAACAATAATCAACATTTAACTCTTCTAACATATTACAAATTGTAGAATTAGTAAATTGAGTCATACAAACAACTTTATTATAACTCTTTTTATGCGTTTCTTTAAGATACTTTATAACTCCTAATCCATCAATTTCTGATAACATTAAATCAATAATAAGCAAGTCACATTGATTTTGATTTAAAAAATTTAAACATTCTGTTCCATTACTAGCATCTCCTATAATTTCAAACATATTTGTTTTTTCTAAATTCAATTTAATATTATCCAATAATTCTTGTTGTTCTACTGCGATAAAAGTTTTCATTTTTCCAATTTCCCCTTTCGATTTCTTCTTATCAGCAAAATCATTATATATACATCAAAAAAAGAAAAATAGAATAAAATGTCAAATTAAACGTTTATGGTTTAAAACACTTCAAAAATAGATAAATTTATGAAGTGAAACGACATAAGTATACACCAAATGTCTAAAGATGTTGAAAATACAAAAAAGGAATCCTGTGATTCCTTTTTCTTTAAACATTATCGTTTTCTAGCATCCAATCAATATAAAGTCCATAACCTTTATGAACATTATTAACATCAACATGAGTAACACATCCAATAAGTTTTCCATTTTGAATAATTGGAGAACCACTCATCCCTTGAACAATACCATTTGTTAAAGATAGAACTTTCTCATCTGTTATTTCGAAAGTGATGCCTTTAATATCTGGTTTTGTTTGCTTCTTAAGATGAGTTATATTAATTTGACATTTACTAATTGTATGTCCGTCTAAAACAGTTAAAAAATAGGCTTCTCCTTCTTCAACTTCATCAATTGTAGCAGTAGATATTATTTGATCATTTGTTAATTGGGATGGAAGATATGATCCATATATACCATAGTTATTATTATCAAAAACTGTACCTATCTCTATAGTACCAATTTCTGCTATTTTTTCTCCAGGTTTTCCATTTTGACTCGGATTAATTCTTTTAACATAGGAATTATATATTTTTCCTTTCTTAACAACAGACATAGAAGAAAGTTCAACATCTGCCATAATATGTCCTAATGCACCAAAATGTTGTGTCATAGGATTATAATATGTCATTGTTCCTACTCCAGTTAAACCATCTTGAACATA
Source organism: Candidatus Stoquefichus sp. (assembly GCA_021768625.1). Lineage (GTDB taxonomy): Bacteria > Bacillota_I > Bacilli_A > Erysipelotrichales > Coprobacillaceae > MGBC163490. The sequence goes on from JAETUM010000052.1 coordinate 12,901, forward strand.
TAATCCAGTCGTAAATTTCCCATCACTTTCTTGATATTTCAATTTTTTATCAAGAATTGTATTGTTTCTTTTTAATTGAAGTGTAATTTCATTATGTTTTTCAATTTCTTTTTCAACGGTTTCCATTAAATGTGATATCGACTTAACTTTATGATGATTTACACTTATAATGAGATCACCTGTTTGATAGCCATCAGATGAGGGATTATATTTTGCATTGTCAATAGAAATATCATAAGTTCCAGTTATTAATACTCCATCATAATCAAGCTCTATACCTATCGTTTCTCCTCCCAAAATGACTTCTGCTGCAAATACGTTAAAGGTTTGTGCAAGAATACTGAATACGATAATGAGTGTAATACTTAGCTTTTTAAAAAGCAAGCATATACACCTCCTTGTAATCTTTCGATTACATTTTATTTTGGCGTATATGCTTAGTATTTATACATCTAAAAGTTTTTTTGCATTTTCAATAGCTTCTGTAGTAATTTTTTCGCTTGATAGCATTTTGGCAATCTCTTGAATACGTTCTTTTTGATCGAGATGTTTCATAGAAGTAACTGTTTGCTCATCATTCATTTCTTTTTCAATACTGTAATGATGTTGAGCAAGACTAGCAACTTGAGGTAAGTGAGTAATACAAATGACTTGTTTAGTTTTTGCTAAATTCAACATCTTATTTCCAATACTTCTTGCAACTTTACCACTAACGCCTGTATCAACTTCATCAAATACAATTGCGTCAACATTTCCATAAGATAATATAATTGTTTTAATTGCTAACATAATTCTAGAAATTTCTCCACCACTAGCACTTTCATTAAGTAATGAGTAATCTTGACCTTTATTAATAGCAACTTTAAAAGCTATTTTATCTATTCCAAGACTATGAAGAGCTACTTTTTTGAAATCAACTTTGAAAAGAGCATTTTCTAAATATAAATCTTTTAATTCTTTTATAATTGCTTTTTCAAATTTATTTGCATATTTTTTTCTTATAGTATGAATCTTTTCACCTAATTGTATACATTGATTTTCATATTCTTTTTTTTCTTTTTCTAAAGAAGAAATATATTCATCTCGATGATTAATATTATCTATTTTTTCGATTAATTCCTCTCTATATTCATTTATTCTTTCCATTGTATAACCGTATTTTCTTTTTAAACGATTAATTTTGAAAAGAATATCTTGTAATTCATCAAATCTATATTCATCAAAATGAAATTGATGATATATATCCATAATATTTTCATATTCATCTTGAAAATTATAATATTGATCATACATTTTATCATATGATTCATTAAACTCTTCATAATCTTGAAGAGATTGTAAAGAGTCAATTGCTTCTTTTAATTGAGAAAGTACACCATTTGATGAATTCATAATATGATCAAAGTAATGAATATTTTCATTTATTTTTTCATAATTTTCTAAAAGATGAAGTTCATTTTCTAAATCATCTACTTCTTCATCAGTATATGTGACTTCATCAATTTCTTGTACTTGACTTTGCAAAAAATCTAATTGTTCATCACTCATATCTTCCTCAATTGCACTTCTTAATTGTGAAGAAATATCTTTGTAATTTTGATATAATTCTTGATATTGACTTATCAATGGTTTTAATTCTTTATTGGCATATTGATCTAATAAAAGAATATGTTTTTTTTCTTCAAAAAGCTTTTGAGTTTCAAATTGAGAATGGATATCTATAAGATATGGTGTTAATAACTTTAATGCATTAATAGATGCATTTTGATAATTAATTTTAACATTACTTTTTCCTGAACTTAAAATTTCTTTTGTTATAACAAACTGCTCTTCTAAATCAATATGTAAATCATCACATACTTGTCTTAATTCTTCACTTTCAACAGTATCAAAAATCCCTTCAACAATCGCTTTAGAAGCATTTTTTCTAATGAGTGATACAGAAGACCTATTGCCACACAATTGACCTAAAGCATCAATTATAATTGATTTACCAGCACCAGTTTCTCCAGTTAGAACACTCATACCTTCATCAAAATCAACACGTAATTCATCAATGATCACGAAAGAAGAAATATAAAGACTTCTTAACATTATTCTCACCTACCCTTTAAAATGCATATGTGCCTCTTGTACTACATTTTCAACATCTATTTCTATATCTGTGTTTTCACTATTTTGAAAACAAGCTAAAAACTCAATATTCCCTATTCCACCTGTAATTGGTGAATAATTCAAAGCTCTTATAGATAAGGATGAATCATGAGCATACTCAATAACTTGTTGAATAACTCTTTGATGAATCATTGGATCACTAACAATTCCATGTTTTCCAACATCATCTTTTCCCGCTTCAAATTGAGGTTTAATTAAAACAACAACATTTCCGCCTTTTTTTAAAATTTTTGATAAAGGTGGAAAAATATGTTTCAATGAAATAAAAGAAACATCAACACTTGCAAATTCAGGTTGTCCATATGTAAACATATCTAATGTTGCATATCTAAAATTTGTTTGTTCCATAACATGAACACGCTGATCATTACGCAATTTCCATACAAGTTGATTTGTTCCGACATCTAAAGCATAAACTTCTTTAACCCCATTTTGTAAAGCACAATCAGTAAAACCTCCTGTAGATGATCCAATATCTAACATAATCATGTTCGTAATATCTAATTGAAATTCTTTTAATGCTTTCTCTAGTTTTAATCCTCCACGAGAAACATAAGCTAATTTTTCTCCTTTAATATATAAATGAGAATCAACAGGTATTTTTGTTCCAGGTTTATCTATATAATCATAGTCATCTCTTACAATTCCAGCCATAATAGCACGTTTTGCTTTTTCTCTTGATTCAAATAACCCTTGTTCTACACAAAGAACATCAACTCTCTCTTTTTTCATCAAGCTTCTCCTTTATTAAATTCAATAAATGATCCAAACTAACCATTTCTATTTCTAATAACTTTTCTATATTTCCTTGAGGAGTATAATGATCATCAATTCCTAAATAATCTATACTCATATTCATATGCAAACGTGAATAATAATGAGCTATTTGAGATCCTAGTGAACCAGTTAATATATCTGTTTCATATACAATAATATGTTGATGTGTAGTATAGAGTTCATTTAACATATCTTTATCTAAAGGTTTGATAAATCTTGCATTAATCAAATTAACAGGTAAATGATATTCTTGAATTAAATGAAAGACCTGATCAACCTTTTGATCATAAGTAATAACTGTCAACGAATGAAAAGGTTGAAATATAACCTTTTCCCATGTTCCAATTTCTATTGTTTCATCTAAAGAACACTCTTGATTTTCAACATTACCTTTTGGAAATCGAAGAATATAAGGTGCATTAAAATGGATAAATGCAGTATTAATCATTTTCTTAGCCTCTAATGCATCTTTAGGTGTCATTATAATAAGATGAGGAATAGCAGATAAAAAACTAATATCAAAAACTCCATGATGTGTTTCACCATCTGAACCAACTAAACCACTTCTATCTATTCCAATAAGGCATGGTAGATTCATTCTTGCAATATCATGATTAATCTGATCATATGCTCTTTGAATAAATGAAGAATAGATAGTAATATAAGGTTTTTTATGAGCACATGAAAGTCCTGCAGCAAAAGTCATTGCATGTTCTTCTGTAATTCCAACATCAAAACTACGATGAGGATAATGTTCAAATATTTGATTCAATGAACTTCCTGAAATCATAGCAGGTGTAATAACAACGATATCTTCATCAACACCCATTCTTTCTTCAATATGCGAAGATATAATATCACTCCATGTACAATCCTTATGAGATTGTTTAATACCTTTTTTATAATCAAATGGTGGAACCCCATGATATAATCCGCTTTTATCATTTTCTGCAAGTTCATATCCCTTTCCTTTTGTTGTATGAACATGTACAACTACACTATGTTTCATATCATGAGCAAGAGAAAATGCATTGATTAATTCTCTAAAATCATGTCCATTAACTGGACCTATATAATCTAGACCAAATTGTGAAAAAATATTATCATCTAATACATTTTTCTTAATATGATCTTTCATATTCTTCGTTATTTTATAGACTTTTTTACCAAATTTTGATTTATTTAAAAATGTAACATAATTATTTTTAGCATTATTATATTGTGTAGAAATACGCATGTCAGATAAGAAATTACTTAATCCTCCAACATTTCTAGAAATAGACATATCATTATCGTTCAATATAACAATCACTTTAGATTGAATAGATCCTAAATAATTAAGTGCTTCAAAAGATTCGCCACTCATAATAGCGCCATCACCAACAATACATATAATTTCACCATTATCATGATTTAAGTCACGAGCTATTGCCATTCCTATTCCAGCAGATATTGCTGTTGAAGAATGCCCAGCCTCCCATTGATCATGAATGCTTTCTTTACGTTTTTGAAAACCACTCATTCCACCAAATTGTCTTAAAGTACAAAAATCCTGAGCTCTTCCAGTAAGAATCTTATGAACATAAGATTGATGCCCTACATCAAAAAGAAATTTATCAATTGGAGATTGAAAAACATAATGCAAAGCCATAGTTAATTCTACTATACCCAAATTACTGGAAAAATGTCCTCCTGTTTTTGATACATTTTCAATAAGAAATTGACGAATATCCTTTGCTAAATCATTTAATTCGTCTATATTTAATTGTTTGATAAATTCAGGTTCTTTAATCTTTTCAAGATTCATTTAATTCACCCTTTTTATAATAAAAGTTAATATTTCTAATATTAAACCATGATTAATAGTCATAGCATATATATTTTCATAACATGATTCAAATAGTTCAATCACTAAATTTTGTGACATTTCCACACCAAGTAAAGAAACATAAGTAGATTTATGATTTTTCAAATCACTCCCAATTGCCTTCCCAAGTTCATTTTGATCTCCAAGAACATCAAGAAGGTCATCTTGTATTTGAAATGCAAGACCTAAATCAAATCCTATCTTTGTCCATTTATCATAATCATCTAAACATGCAATTATAGAAGCTAATTGCATACTTACAGCTATTAATTCTCCTGTCTTATGTTTGTGAATATCTTTAAGTTCGTCTAATGATGCTATTTTATTTTCAAAATACAAGTCTTGTTGTTGACCATAAATCATCCCATTGACACCACTTGCTTGAAATAAACGTTTTGTTATTTTAACTTTTAATGAATCATCTATATCAACATTTAAAACAACATTCATACTTAAGTTTAACAAAGCATCTCCCGCAAGAATTGCTGTTGCCTCATCAAATTGTTTATGACATGTAGGTCTACCTCGCCTTAAATCATCATTATCCATACCAGGTAAATCATCATGAATAAGCGAATATGTATGAATCATTTCAATAGCACATGCAATATCAATATAATAATGATAATCAATTTGATAAGATTTTAATACTGTTAAGAATAATATAGGTCTCAATCTTTTACCAGGTGCCATTAAAGAGTACATCATAGCATCTTTAACTTTTCCATCTTTGACAGGTTCTAATAATTCAATTAAGCGCTCATTGATTTCTTTTTTTAATTTATCCATCTTATTTTTCCTCTGATTCAAAAACTTTTAATTGACCATCTTCATAAATTCTAGCTACTTTTTCTTGTATATTTTTTAATTTATCATCACAATATTGTGATAATTCAATTCCTTCTTGAAATAAGGCAATACTTTCTTCTAATGGAATTTCATTATTTTCTAATTGTTCTATAATGTGTTCTAAACGGGCAATCGCCTTTTCATATGTCATATCTTTCATAATTTCACCTACTTAATTTCTGCTTTTTTCTCCATATCATTAAAAATAATATTAACAATATCTCCAGATTTTAAATCATCTCCACTTTTAATAATATGATCATCTTTTTTGATAAGTGTATAACCTCTTTTCATAATCTTTAGTGGACTTAGAGCATCCAACTTCGATATAAGTAATTGTGAGGTCTGATGAGAATATAAAATCTTTTTATCCATTTTTTCTTTTAGAGTTCTTTGATAATTTTCAAGATCTTGATTTGTTCTTATATGAAATATTTGAAATTGATAAGATAATTGATCCTGTAGATGGGTCAATCTTAATAATTCATTAGAATAAATATATTCAGGATTTTTCAAATAATAAGATTTTTGTAATAAATCTAATCGTTTTCTTTGATTGTTTAAATAAAACTTCATTTTATATATTAATTGATCTTTTAAAATAAATAAATGCTTTTTAAGCTCTACTTGATCAGGAGTTGCTTTCATTGCAGCAGCCGTTGGCGTTACTCCACGATAGTCACTAACAAAATCACAAATAGTAAAGTCTGTTTCATGTCCAATTCCTGTAATTATTGGTGTCTTTAATTCGAAAATACATCGTGCTAATAACTCTTCATTAAAATTCCATAAATCTTCAATAGAGCCTCCACCACGAGCTAAAATAATTGTATCAAAACCAATTTTATCAACCTGCTTTAAAGTCTCTATAATCTTTAGATATGCATTCTTTCCTTGAACAGGAATAGGAAAAACAACTGTGTTCACAAAAGGAAATCTCATGCGAATAGTTTGTACTACATCTTGTACAGCTGCTCCTTGTTTTGCTGATAAAACAGCAATTGATTTAGGAAATTGAACAATTTTTTTCTTATGAATAGGATCAAATAATCCCTCTTTTTCAAGAGATTTTTTTAGTTTTTCATACTTCAAATAAAGATTACCTATACCATCTTCTTGCATTTTATGAACATACAATTGATATTGCCCAGTAACTTCATAAACAGAAACACTTGCTTGTATGAAAACTTGCATTCCATTTTCTATAGAAAAATCAAGTTGTTTAGCATATGACGAAAACATAATAGCAGCAACTTTTGAATTTTCATCTTTTAGCGTGAAATAAAGATGACCACTAGGATGTGGTCTATAATTAGAAATTTCTCCTTTAATATAAACATTTTGTAAAGAAACATCCTGACTCATCTTTGCTTTAATATACCTATTTAATGCAAAAACACTTATATACTTTTTTTCCATTAGATAACTTGACTAAGAACACCATTAATAAATTTATAAGAATCATCATCACAAAATTCTTTAGCATTAATTACTGCCTCATTAATAATAATTTTTTTAGGTAAATCAGACTCTAAAAGTTCACATGTAGCAATAAGAAGAATTGCTCTTTCCATAACTCCTAAACGATTAAAAGTCCAACCCTTTTTCAAGTATTTATTTAAAAGTTCTTCATAAGATTTCTTATTTTTTAATGTTGTTTCTATTAACCAATGACAAAATGCCATTGATTCTTGACTTTCCCTTAATGTTTTATCTTCATTTAAATACATAACAATTTCATCAAAAGAACTATCAACAAGTATATTTTGATAAATACCAATAGTTGCTTTTTCTCTTGCAATTTGTCTACGTGTTTTTTCCATAAATAAAAAGCCTCCACACTTCTTTAAATTAAAAACATTTTAACACAAAACATATAAAAAATAAACAAAAGAAGATTAAGAAAAACAAAGAACTGCCAGTAAAGTGATTTGTTCACTCTACATAACAGTTCTTTTGTGACCCTTTTATTATGCTTCTTCCTCTTTTCTTCTTCTCTTCATCATTCCTATGCATAATATTGCT
>JAETUM010000053.1 GCA_021768625.1 Candidatus Stoquefichus sp.
ATTCGTCATTGTCATATAAAGTCCCTCCAATTAAGCAACTTTATTATAACATTTTTAGATAATAATTAACAGAAACTAAAAAGTCGTAAGCCCACAAATTTTGCTTAATTGGAACGCGGATATCTACGACAATCATTATATTATCACATAATGATCAAAATGAAAAGAAAAGACTGTTAACTATTTTATTTGTCAACAGTCTGAAAAGTCTCAATTAATGAGACTTTTTTATTCGACTATCCATTGAAAATAAATATCTGGCATAATATCTACAATCATATATCTAGGTAAATAATAAGGATTATCTTCTCTTGTCATATGTCTCAATTGATTATAGCTAAATGCAAGTTTAACATGACAAAACTTTAATACTGGTTCTATATCATCTCTACTTCGTCCATATGGAAAGGCAAAGAATGTAGAATCAATTGGATTATTTTCAAAATCTTTTTGAATATCTTCTAATGAAAGGTCTTGAATAATTTTTCTATCAAAACCAGGTGCTTTTCTATGTAAATTATAAGAATGTGAATAATAATGAATAGTTTCGCTATTTTGAATATCTGCTGCTTTTAAAGTAGATTGATTATTATCATAAAGATGCTTTCCAATAACAAAACATGTTCCTTTAAACCCATATTCTTCTAAAATAGGTCTTACAACCGTATTAAAGTTTTTATATCCATCATCAAAAGTTAATACAATAGTCTTTTTCCCAACCTCTTTGTTTCCCTGATAATATTCATAAACATCTTCCATAGAAAGCGTTTTATAATGTTGTTCATATAAATATTGCATATGACTTCTTAATTGTGATTCAGATAAAAAGTAACGATTATCAGCATATTTCGTTTTCTTTTCCTCATCACTAACAACTCCATGGTATCCAACAATACAAATACCATCTTTTGTTTGATAATGTTGATATATTATATTCGTAGCTATTGTTATTGGAATGAATAGAACAATACATATAAATAGAATAAATACTTTCTTTTTCGTCATACAATCACCATACTTTACCTTTAGAATAACCCCAGTCGTTTCATTTCTAAAGCAACCCCATCTTCTAATACACTTTCACAAATGGATGTTGCATATTTCTTCAATTCTTCAGTTCCATTTTCCATAACAACACCATATTGACAAGTCTGAATCATTTCATAATCATTCATACTATCACCAAAACAAATAGTATTCTCAATAGGTATATTCAATACCTCAATAACTTTTTGAACAGCATTCCCTTTATTTGTTCCCTTAATAATAATCTCTCCATTAATGGTATCTGTACTAAATAAATCATGAACAATAAAGTTATATTTATATGAGAGTTGTTTTCTCACTCTTTCTAATGATTCCCTATCTTCAGCAATAAAGCATATTTTATGTATAGGAATTGGATGATTGTCATACTCTTTTGGATCATGCATATTAAATTTATTTTTTTGTTCATTAATCATTCTCTGCATTTCAGAATTCATACATCCCTTATCAAGTGAACCCTTTACAAACATTTCATTCATTCTATCATCAGAAAAAGTTATATATGTTGCTTCCATATTATATAATATATGATTTTTCTCAAATGCCTCTCTTGCCTCTCTTATATCTGCTTCACTTAAAAAGGATTCATATATCTTCTGATTATTAATTTCTATATAACCTCCTGCACTACAAATAGCTCCATCAAAGCCTAAAGCCATCAAATCATCAATCGAACCTCTATTTCTTCCAGTACATAAAAAAACATAGTGTCCATTTTTTCTTACTTGAAAAATAGCATCTTTCACTCTTGTTGAAACTTCTCCGGAAGGCAATACTAATGTTCCATCTATATCTAAAAAAATTACCTTTTTCATCCTATTCTCCTCCTATTTACCAAGTATATAAGATTTCAACATAAAATAAAAGTCATTATTATTATATATTTTTTGATTATTTAATGGCTTACTCTTTTTTTCAAATCATAAATCAATTATAATGAAAGAAGAGAATGAAGGTGGGGGCATTCATATGAAAAATGTTATAACAAATAATCTCATAACTCTTACAGAGCAACTATTTACAGAACTTTATACACATAAAAATCCAAATATGATTATTCAACATTTATCTAAAGATATTGAAAGTTATGGATTGTTGTTTGAAAATAAGACTTGTTCATATCATGATATATGTCATTACTTTACACACCTTTGTCGTTCTACCCATTCTTTTGATATGCAGAATTCTCATTTTCAAATCATCACACAAACAAATGATATATGTGTTATAGATGGTATATATGAGTTAGTCAAAGATAAAAATCAACAATCTCTTAAACATTATCATCTCACGATTGTTTATCTACTAGAAAATAATCACGCTTTCATTAAACATATACATGTTTCTTCACCATATCAAATAAAAACAAATGATAAAGTGAAATATAGTCAATTTGATATGAAGAGCATATTTAATCAATCAAGTATGGCTGGATTATATTGTGCTTATTTAGATGAAAAACATACTTTTTATCTTATTAATGATACTTTAGCTTTAATGCTTGGATATTGTAATCAAGGTGAACTTCTTAAAGTATATAATAATGTTATTGATATGATATATCATGAAGATAGAGTCCAAATTCAAAACAATATTCAACAATATTTGACTTATGGTAATATTTATAATGTTGAATATAGAATGATGAAAAAAGATGGTTCTCTTATTTGGGTTATGGAACAAGGGCAACGTTTTTATGACGAATATGATAATGAATTCATTCATGCTTTTATTAGTGATATATCAGAGCTTAAGAAAAATGAATTAGATTTAATGATTCAAAAGCAAAAGTATTCACTTGCTTTAAAAGATAACTCTATTACTATCTTAGAATATGATATTCAAAGAGATAGATTAATTATTGATATTCAAATAGAATCAAAGAAGAAAATATATGATCATTATTTAGAATATGTTTCTTCTGATCGTTCAACTGTTTTTAAAGAAGATAGACGTCTCGTTTGTGACTTGTTTTCACGTAAAATTGAAGGTCCTATAGAGATAAGAGAACATATTCGTGGTACCAATCGATTTGTTAGAAAATCAATTGATTCTACAATTATTTATGATGCTAAAAATCAACCTGTTATTGTTTTAGCAACAGCTAGAGATATTACTACAGAATGGAATTTTAGGACACTCTTAGAACAAAAGATTCAAAAAGATTCTCTTACTCAATTACTTAATTTAGAAAGTGGTAAAGAAAAAATTGAAGATTATTTAAGAACAAAGCCATTGAATACATCTTGTTGTCTTTTTATGATAGATATTGATTATTTTAAGACAATTAATGATAATTATGGACATTATTTTGGTAATGAAGTTTTGATTGCTTTTTCTCAATGTTTATCTTCGCTCGTAAATAATGGTGATCTTGTTATTAGAACAGGTGGAGATGAATTTATGATTTTATTTAAAAATATTGATAAATGCTCTAGTACGAAAAAGGCTGAAGAGATTTGTCACTCTATCAGAAATCTTCAATTCAATGAAAAAATATCTATTACTTCAAGTATAGGTGCATGTTTCTTAGATGCTTATCAAGTATGTTCTTTTGAACAATTATTTAAAGGTGCTGACTATGAGTTATATCGTGCTAAAGAAAATGGAAGAAACGGCTTTTCTATTGCTTCATATTTAGAGTTAAACAATAACAAAGACCAAACTCAGGTTAATGATGAATATCGTACTCTTTTAAAACTATTAAACAATCAAGAAAATATTGATTATACAACAGTTTATCAAAAGATTGCTAAAAAATATAAAATCAACCGTATTTCTCTTATAAAAATTAATAAAGAAACTTTACATTATACTCATGATAATCTTTATATTTCTTCAAGGTCTTATCAGAGTTCTATGAAAGAGGGATATCTCAACCAAAAAGATTATTTACTATTTAAAGACAATCATTATATGATTATCCAATGTGATGAAAATTCATTATTATCTTCTTCACTTAAGAAACTTCTTATGCAAGGTGTTGCAAAAACAATCTTTCTTACATGGATGCAATCACAACAATATATTACTTTTTTATCATATGTCCATTACGAACAATCTAAAGATTGGACAAATGACGAATGTCAAGAATTAGTTGGACTTTCTTCAACTATTCTTACTTATATGAATCAATAAAATTATATATTTATAAATGAAAATATGTTTTCTAAATAAAAAATTCACTGTATAATAGATATGAAATGGGGTGTTGGAATGTGAAATTAAAAAGAATTATTATGCTTTCATGTATCCTCACCCTTATTCTTTTATCAGGTTGTTCAAGTGGACAAGATAACAATCAACCTATTAAAAAGGGCAATGGATCAAGAGATAATACCCCGATTGTTTTAGAACCTCAAGCAAGTAACGAGAAGACAATCGGTAATAATAAAATCACTTTTGATATCTCTCATGCCTCTGATGGATATGTCATGGTTAAATATAATGGAAGTAATCCTAAAGTGAAAGTCAGAATACTCACTCCTACTGGAGAATATCCATATACTTATAATGTTTATAAAGGATATAATGTTTACCCCCTTACTGGTGGAAATGGATCCTATACCTTCTTAGCTTTTGAAAATGTATCTGGTTCAGACTATAACCAACTATTTAGCGAATCACTTGATATTCAAATAAAGAATGAATATACACCATATCTCTATCCTAATCAATATGTTCATTATGATAAAAATTCAAATATTGTCAAAATGGGTCAAGAATTAGCAACTGGTGCTGATACTGATTTAGATGTTGTTTCTTATATCTATGATTATATTATTCATAATATTACATATGATGATGATAAAGCAGATCAAGTTAAACAGGGACAATTAACCGATTATTTACCGAATGTTGATGAAATATTAAAAAAGAAAACAGGGATATGTTTCGATTATGCAGCTGTTATGACAGCAATGCTAAGAACACAAAATATTCCAACTCGTATGACAACTGGCTATGTAACAGTTGATGGGAATACTGTTTTCCATGCTTGGTTAAGTGTTTATATTAAGGATGTTGGTTGGATAGATGATATCATTCAATTCGATGGTAAAAATTGGTCTATGATGGATCCAACATTTATTGCTGATGGAAATAATAGCTCTACAGCTAAAGAGTTTGTTAAAAATAAAGATAATTATATAGCAAAATATTTATATTAGGAGGAAAAATTATGAAAAAAAATCAGCTAACAAATAGTGAAATTGCATCTTTCACTTCGCAAATGGCATTGGTCCTTCATGCTGGTATATCATCATATGAAGGAATTGCTATCATGAGAGAGGACAATGATATCGAGGAAATTCAGCCCATCTTAGATATTATCTTTGAACAATTAGATAATGGAAACACACTGTTTCATTCATTGTCAGAAAGTCATGCATTTCCTTCTTTTATGTTAAACATGGTACAAATTGGTGAAGAGTCTGGAGAACTAGAAGAAGTTATGCAATCGTTAAGTATTCATTATCAACGTTTATATGAAAATAATGAAAGTTTAAAAAGTGCCATTACATATCCTTTGATTATGATGGTTATGATGTTTCTTGTTGTATTAGTTTTAATCACTCAAGTTCTTCCAATATTTAATAAAGTCTTTGAGCAATTAGGAAGTTCAATCACTGGATTCTCTAAAGTTGTTTTAGACTTTGGAATTATGCTTTCTAGTCATTCTTATATCTTTATTGGTTTATTCTTTATTCTCATTATTCTCTTCTTTTACTTTACAAAGAATGAATCTGGTAAAAATAAATTGTATGATTTTTTAGGGCGTTGGCGTTTTACAAAAAATATATCTTTAAAGCTTTCTTTATCTAAGTTTACAAGTGGGATGTCTATTGCTTTAAGTAGTGGACTTAACATAGATGATAGTTTAGATATGGCAGCTTCACTTGTTGACCATAAAGAATTAAAAGAGAGAATTAAACATGCAAAAGAATTAATGGCTGAAAAAGATTTAGCAAATAGTCTTGTAGACGCACGTGTGTTAACTGGTATGTATGCTAGATTAATAAAACTAAGTGGACGTACAGGTGATGTGGATCTTGTTATGAGACAAATAGCCGATCAATATGACCAAGAAACAAACGAAAGAATTCATCATCTTATTAGTATTATTGAACCAACTTTGGTAGCTATTCTATCAATATTAGTAGGAATTATATTACTTAGTGTAATGCTTCCACTAATGGGAATTATGACGAGTCTATAAGATGAAATATATTCGTAAAAATTGGTTTGCTATTCTTTCGTTTTGTGTCATATTTATATTTATTTATTTTAGTTTTCAATCCATTCAAAAAAGCACGGAGGATAATCGTCAAGATAGTTTAGATAAAGCTTTAAAGCGTGGAATTTTGGAATGCTATGCTTTAGAGGGACAATATCCAAAAAGTTTAGATTATTTAGTTAAAAATTATCATATTATTTATAATGAAGATGAATTTGATATTAAATATGAAATTTTTGCTAGTAACATTATGCCAAATGTTACTATTATTAAAAAAGATTAGGAGGGATGTTTATGAGAGGTCGAATAGAAGAACAACATCCTATTGATTTTGTATTTGTATTATTACTCTTCCTTGTCTTTTCTATGTGTACTCTCGCAGTTGTTTATATTGGAAGTCATATTTATACAACAACGACTCATACAATGGAAATGAATTATAACAATAATACAGTTATGGAATATATTATTGAGAAAGTGAAACAAGGTAATACTGAAAATAATATTGATATTCAACAAATTGATGATACGTGTGTATTATGTATCCATAATCAAGTTAATGATCAATCATATACAACATATATATATAATGATCAAGATCAATTAAAAGAGTTATATATTAATGATACTGAAAAATTTTCTAAGAAAAATGGTACACCACTTATGGAAGTGAAGAATATTTCATTTTCTATTAAAGACTCATTATTATCTGTTCATGTTACTATACATGATCAATCTCAAGTTTCTTATATTTCTATTTTAGGAGGTACAGATTGATGAAACATAGTAAAACTGGACTTTTCCTAATGGAACTTATTGTAGGTATTTTGTTTTTTTCACTAGCTAGTGCTGTATGTATTGAAATATTTGCCAAAGCACATTTAATGAATGATGAAAGTATGCAAAAAAGTCATGCTGTTAAAATTGCTAGTAATATTGTTGAAATATATAAAAATAATCAATTAGATTCTTATTTTCAAAAGGATAATGATAAAATTTATTTTAATGAATCTGGGCAAAATGTTTCTTTAAAAGAAGCTACATATACCGCTCAAATAAAGCATGATAAACAAAAGATAGTCGTTACAATCTTATGTGATAATAAAACAATTTATACTTTAGAATATCATCATTATCAACAAAGGACATTTTGAAAGGGTGTGAAAAAATGAAAGAAAGAAAATTTACAATCAATATTGGAATCATTTCTTTTATGATTATTTTCATTATTCTATGTTTAATTACCTTTTCAGTCCTATCTCTTGTCAGTGCACAGTCTAATCTTAATATGACAACTCGTAGTATTGAACATACAAACGAATATTACCAGTTATCATCTCAAGGTGAAGAATCACTTCAAAAAGTTGATAATTATCTTTATAAAATTTATCAAAATACATCAAAAGAGAATTATTATAAGGAATTAAAAGGATTAAAGAAAATTATTCCTGATATTAAAGTTTCTAACCATAATATATCTTATGATATTTCTGGAAAAAATCAGAAGCTACATATTGAATTAGAAGTACTTTATCCTGGAAAAAGATTATATAAAGTAAAATCATGGAAAATTCAATCTAACGATGAATGGACCCCTGATCAAACAATGGAAATATTATAGGAGGATATATATGGATATTATAGGAGTATTTCGTCAGGCAACTGAAATGAATGCAACTGACATATTTATTATTGCTGGACAACCAATTACTGTTAAAGTTTTTAATAAACTTGTTACTTTAGGAGAAGATCGTTTATTGCCTGATGTAACACATAAAATTATCAAACAAACTTATGAGCTTGGAAATCGTGACTTTGGTATTTTGGAAAAACATGGAGATGATGATTTTTCATTCTCTATCCATGAACTTTCTCGTTTCCGTATTAGTACATACAAACAACGTGGTTCATATGCTGCAGTTATTCGTGTTATTTCTTTTGATTTACCTAGTCCAAAAGAAATAGGTATTAGTGATGATGTGATTAATCTCGTAGATATTAAAAAAGGGCTTGTTCTTGTTACTGGACCTGCAGGTTCTGGTAAAAGTACAACTCAAGCTTGTATGATCGATCATATTAATAAAACACAATCTAAACATATTATTACACTTGAAGATCCTATCGAGTATCTTCATTCTCACAATAAAAGTATTGTATCTCAACGTGAAATATCTTTAGATAGTGAATCTTATGTGAGTGCTTTACGTGCAGCATTAAGACAAGCACCAGATGTTATTTTACTTGGAGAGATGCGTGATTTTGAAACAATCAATATTGCACTAACAGCTGCTGAAACTGGTCATAATGTCATTTCTACATTACATACTTTAGGTGCTGCAAGCACTATTGATCGTATTATAGATGTTTTTCCAGCTAATCAACAACATCAAATCGCTATTCAATTATCTATGACTTTAGAAACAGTTATATCTCAGCAACTGGTTCCAACTGTAGATGGAAAACTTGTTCCTGCATTTGAAATTATGGTTGCAACACCTGCTATTAGAAATATGATTAGAGATAATAAAATTCATCAAATAGATGGTATTATTGCTTCAAGCGCTGACTCTAGAATGGTAAGCATGGATAATAGTTTATTAAACTTATATAATAAGGGTATTATCACACAAGAAACTGCTCTTCTATTCTCAACAAATCCTGAATTAATGGAAAGAAAGTTAAAAATCAAATAAGGCTCCATAATGGAGCTCTTTTTTTACAATTATTTTTTGATTTGTAATCCATCCTTAAATGCATTACCAACTCTTTTGGTTACTTTATAATATCCTCGAGTATATGGATCAAATGCAATAGCATCAACTAATTCAATATCAACATTTTCTCCATTCATAACATTTTCATCAGCAGTTACATTGACTACATTTCCTATAATTCCACAGCCATATTCACCATCTTGATATTCTATAAATTCGCATTCTAAACAAATAGGAAATTCATTAATAATAGGTGCATCTACATTTTCTGACTTTGTTGCTGATAATCCACTGTTTTCAAATTTATTAGGTGTATTATTTCCTGACACTACTCCAAAATAATCTGCTTCTACAACATGTTTACTATCAGCGATACTAACAGTAAAGGCTTTTCTTTCTTTGATATTCTTAACAGTTTTATGTGTTTCTGTTAAATTTAATATAACTTGATTTCTACTTAACATAGTTCCCCATGCAGCATTCATGACATCAACACTTCCATCCTCATTATATGTTGCAATCATTAATACTGGCATTGGAAAAATTGCCTCTGTAGTTTTAATTTGCTTTCTCATCTTATTGCCTCCTATTTTTAAATAATATTTATACATATTATACTATGATATACTACCATTGTATAGCATTTGCCCAAAGAGGAGTGTAGAATAAATACTTAGAAAAATAAATCAATCTTGAAGAATATAAGCTATCAATATTATATACTTTAGCTTCTTATAGTACATTATACTTATGTATATATTTCTAATATAAATATCATAACAGCACTTATAACAATTGCTATAACAGCTGATAATATAGTTAATAAAACCTTTTGATAAATTCTTTTTCCTAACTCTTGTTGTGACTCTGCATAGGTTAATTGTTTTCCCTCGCTGAAGGCGACTATCTCTTTATAAGTCTGAATATTATTAGTTTTCTTAAACTTTTCTATAAAAATTGCAGTTGTTAAAGTGATAATAGCCCATATTACCCAAATTATAATGCCTATAATATCTAAAAATTTAAATAATGGATATGTACTTATCATCAAGATAATAAGTTCTATAGAATAAATAACTCCCAGTGAATGAAATTTCTTTATTTTCTCATCATCAATTATCTTTTTCATTTCTTTAATATCTCCTTTTATAAAATCATCCAAAGTTATATTAAAAATATGACTCAACAAAGATAAAGTTTTTATATCAGGATAAGTCTTATTTGTTTCCCAATTAGAAATCGTTTGCCTTGAAACAAAGACTTTTAATGCAAATTCATCTTGAGACATATTTTCTTTTTCTCTATACGCCTTTATTTTATTTCCTAGTTCCATTTTTACACCTCCAATCAGTCACATTTTATATAGGATTTTATCTTTTGTCTGTCAAAAGTCTTTGACATGAGATATGAATACTAAAAACAAATCATATTTGAATGATTTGTTTAAATAGTATATTTCTTTATTAAATTGCTAGCCCAAATGAATAATTCATTTGAATAATAATCAAATTCTTCTATGCTCATTTCATTTATAGATTTTATTTGGAAATAAGATTCTAAAATATGTTTATCCTTTAATGATAATTGATTAAGTAAATCTTTTTTCTTTGATATATAATGATTTGTATCAAAAAAGTATTTAGCTTGTAACACAAAAATAGATTGCTTATATAATGCTTTTAATATTTCAAAACTTTTCTCATGAATCATATTATGACAACAAATATGATATATATTACAACTTCCTATTAATACTGCTTGTTGAACATTTTCTCTTTTTATAAATGGTAAAATAAAGTTTAAGTCTTTATATATAGCTTTTGTATCATAATAAAATTGAAATAAATCTGATTTTTCCCAATTTATAATTTCTTCTTTTCCTGACAAAAAACCACAAATTTTTTCTCTATTAGACATTTTAGAAATAATTTCATCATATTTCTTTATATCATCTATTTCCAACTTATCAAAAATAACAACAACATCTATGTCACTATTTTCATTAGCTTCACCTCTTGCATAACTTCCTTGCAAACCAATAAACTCTATTCTTTCTTTAAAATTATCTAATATTTCTCGTGTATAGTTCTTCATCCAATCACTTATATTTATCATTATGCTTTTTCTCCTATGACTTGTTCTATTTTATAATATTGTCTCATTATATGATCTAATCAATAGTTGCTTTTATGACTTCTTTATTTTTTCAAATCTAGCAACGCTTTTCTATATTTGATATAAGTCAATAATCAAATTATTTTATTCAAGAGAATAAAACCCAATTCATATTATTGAAATGGGTTTACAGTAATACTTTATCATGGTGCCGACTAGAGGAATCGAACCCCCAACCTACTGATTACGATTCAGTTGCTCTACCAATTGAGCTAAGTCGGCATATGATAATGTATATTATAAAACAAACAAAATAAAAATTCTACTGCACATTAAAAATATCTTGAATTAAAGATGTTTTTTAATATCTATTCTTTACATATCTGCATTATCTATCATATAATAAATATGAAAAAGGAGGTATTTTTATGTTAAAACTTATTTTATCCATAACCTTAACAATACATATGCTTTTTGGATATGCTGTTCAAACTGAAAATATAAATATAGCACAATCAACTATATCTCCAGAAACAATTAAAATAACAGATCAAGATATCCCTCTTGCATCTTCTTCAAAGAAAGCATCTAAAAAATTGCATATCAAGGGAACACAAATTGTTAATAGTCAAAATAAAGTTGTTCAATTAAAAGGATTATCATCTCATGGTCTTTCTTGGTATCCACAATATATAAATAAAAAGACTTTTGCTAAATTAAAGAGTGACTTTAAAATCAATACGATTCGTTTAGCTATGTACACTGAAGAATATAATGGATATTGTGTAAGTGGATCAAAACAAAAGAAGTATTTAAAACAATTAATAGATAAAGGTGTCAAATATGCAAAAGAATTAGATATGTATGTTATTATTGATTGGCATATCTTAAGTGATGGTAACCCAAATAAACATATAAAAGAAGCAGTTTCATTCTTTAGTGAAATGGCTAAAAAATATAAGAAAGAAGATCACATTATATATGAAATATGTAATGAGCCTAATAATACGTCATGGAGTCAAATTAAAAAATTTGCAAATAAAGTTATTCCTGCTATACGTAAGTATAATAAAAATGCTCTTATTATCGTTGGAACGCCTACTTGGTCACAAGATGTTGATAAAATTTCAAAGCTCAGCGATAAAAACACTTTATATGCCTTACATTTCTATGCAGGTACACATAAACAGTCTCTTAGAAACAAAGCAAGTCAAGCACTTAAAAAGAAGATTCCTCTTTTTGTAAGTGAATTTGGTATTTGTGATGCAAGTGGAAATGGTTCGTTAAATAAAACTGAAGCCAAAAAGTGGTTAGAATTTTTAGATAAAAATAAAATTAGTTATGTGGGATGGAATATTTCAAATAAAAATGAATCTAGTGCAATTTTAAAAACAAGTTGTAAGAAAACAAGTGGTTTTAAATCAAGTGACTACTCAGCATCTGGAACTTGGCTTAAAAATTATTTTTCTAAAAAGAAAACTGTTACTCAGAAGAAGAACACAACTCAAAAGAAAGAGACAACACCAAAGAAGGTCACACCAAAAACAAATACTACTGCTAAAGTAACAGCAAAGTGTATTAATCAATGGAATGATAATCAATATAAAATGACCCAATGGGATATTTCAGCTAAAAATAATAATAAAGCTAAAAATACATGGACATTAAAATTAACATTTAACCAATCTTTTAAAGTTTCACAACATTGGAATTTCAATTATAAAATAAGTGGTAAAACCTTGATTATAACGCCTGTTAGTTATAATAAAAAAGTAAAAGCCAATGCTACTATTAATAATATGGGAATGATTATCAAAGGTAAAAGTGGTTTGAAAATAACAAAAACATCATTTTCTTGATAGGAAATCAAAATGATTTCCTATTTTTTATTTTTGCATGTTATAATAAAAAAAAGTGGAGGAAAAGTTATGCAGAATATTTTTTATAAAAAATTGTCTTTCATTATGGTATCAATATTATGTATATTTATGATGATATTATCACCATTATATGCTTATAATGATGTTTTAAATGAGGTTAATATTGATGTTGTTTTAAATGATGATGGAAGTGCATCATTTAAAGAAACATGGATAACTGAAGTTGGTTCTGGAACAGAAAATTACAAAGTATTTAATAATATGGGTGATTCAAAGATCTCAGATTTCTCGGTTATTGATGAAAATGGTAAGAAATATACCTTTATTGATAATTGGGATGTCAATAAAACTAGAAGTCAAAAAGCCTATAAATGTGGAATCATTCAACGAGGAGATAGTTATGAACTATGTTGGGGTGTTGGTGACTATGGTCATAGAGAGTACACTATCACTTATCATATTTCAAATTTCTTACAACAATATAAAAATGATCAGGGATTTAATTATGCATTTTTATCTGATATGGATTTACCACCACAAAAGGTTTATGTTAAATTATCATCATCTATTCCTTTTACTGATGAGATGAGTGATATTTATGCTTTTGGATATACTGGAGAAGTTCATTTTGTTGATGGCGCTGTCGTTTTAAAAAGTCATTCCTCATTATCTTCTTATTCTAAAGTTCAATTACTTATGAGAATTGATAATGGAACATTTCAAAATGCTCATGAAAATAACAGTGATTATCAAGATATTTTAGATGATGCAATGCTTGATAGTGATTATACAAACGATGATGGTGAATCTTGGAGTTCATCGGATTGGAATTTTTATAGTTTTGTTATTTTCACAATGATACTTCCTTTTGCACTTGAAATAGGTTTGTTTATTGCTATTGTATATGTTACTCAAAAAAGAAGAAAACAAAAAAGAGATTTCTCTATGACTTTTGAAGATCAAACGGATAAATCTTCTATTCCAAAAGAGAAATATATTGATATTTATAGAGATATTCCTTGTAGAAAAGATCTATATTATTTCTATTATACTGCTTTAAAAGCTGGTTTACTTTCATCAGAACAAAAAGGTGGTTTAATTGGAGCAATCTTACTACAATGGATTAAAGATAAACAAATTGAATTTGTTAAAACCGAAGATAAAGGCTTGATATTTAAAAAAGAAGGATATGCAATTGACTTAAATAGACCAATTCAAACAAGTTGTAGTGTTGAAGAAGAACTTTTAAGTATGTTAAGAAGAGCTGCTGGTAGTAATGGTATCTTAGAAACTAATGAATTTGAAAAATGGTGTAAAAAGAATTACTCAAAAGTGGATAGTTGGTTTGACAGGGTTGAATCGTTTATGGAAAGTTGGATGATCAATCAAGGAATGCTAGACAAAAAAAGAATTCCACAGAAAGTTTTATTTATTACTTACTATACACTTAAAAAGACATATACAGTTGAGTTTAAAAAAGAAATTGAACATGTTATTGGATTTAAAAAGTTTTTAAAAGAGATGAGTCTTATTGATGAAAAAGAAGTCATTGAAGTTAAACTTTGGGAAGAATATCTTATTTTTGCAACAATTTTAGGTATTGCAGATGAAGTTGAAAAACAACTTAAGATTCGTTGTCCTGAGTTTAACGAAGTATCATATATGGAAACTGTTCATACAACACGAATTATGCGTGACTTTACATATAGAAGTGTTGCTGCTGCATACCGTGCACAATCTGCTGCTAGCAGTGGTGGAAGCAGTAGAAGTAGTGGAGGTGGTGGCTCTAGCTCTTCTAGTGGAGGTGGAAGCAGCCATTCTGGTGGCGGTGGCGGTGGTCGTCGTTAAAAACCAAAATTTAATATTTATGATAAGGCTTAATTCCTCGCAAAGAATTAAGTCTTTTTTAGAAAGTAAAAAAAGAACTGACTTTTATAGTCAATTCTTATTATTTTCAACATTATATTAGTTGAGATTTTATTTTTTCTTAGAATTAACAATCATAATAAACTTTGTGCTACATTCTGTACCATCAGCTACATCTGTGAATGTTTTATAATCATTAGCTAATTCAATCATTTTCTTTGTTTTATTAACGTTTTTCTTTAAATCATTTTTAACAAAATGATTTATTTTTGATAAACCTTTTTCGTCAAATTCATTGATTCCATTAGATAACTTTTGAGCTCCTTGACTTAATTGTTTTGCTGCACTATTTAATAACTTAGAGTTTGAAGATAATTGCTTTGTTCCTTGTAATAATGCATTAACTCCAACAACCAATTCATTAGAACCTGTTAATAATTGAGAAGATCCTTCAGTTATCTTTGGCATACTATTTGCAGCTTGATCGACACCACCAGTATAATCTTGTATTCCTTTTTCAAAAGAGAAAATATTATCTAATGTTGTCTTAGCTCCATTTAATTGTGGTATGGCTGCATCTATTGTTGCAATTCCTATTTTTAATTGTTGTATTTGTTGTGCATAGACTTGTTTTTGTTCGTCTGGTAAAGCATTAAGTTGATTCAGTTGTGTTTGATATTGTTCTTTTTGTTGTTCTAATCCATTAATTTGTCCTTCTAGTTTTTGAGTATAATTTTCTTTTGTAAGAACAATATCTAATCCTGATTCTTTCAATTGTTTATTAACTGTAGCTAAGATTTGACTACTTAATTGAGATGCTCCTGATCTTAATTGTGCAGAATTTTCACTCAATTGTTTTAAACCTTTATTTAACTCTGTTAATCCAGTATCCAATTGTTCAAGACCATTATCTATTTTACTAGCACCATTAACCAAAAGCTTTGATTTGCTATCTAAGGTACTAACACCTTTATCAAATTGAGTATATTTTGATGAAAATTTATTCATACTTTGGCTTAAATCTTTACCACCTGATTTAATTTTAGCATAAGATGATGATAATTGATCAACTAATGAATATCCTTTATCCATATTATCAAAAACTTCCATATCAGATTCAGATAATAAAGATGGTGTTGCTACAGTCATTATACTATTTAGTTCAAAGTTTGTTGTTTCATATTTAATAGTTGTTTCACTTAAGTCTTCCAATTCTTTATTATTAAAGTTATGAGATAAACCTGGTGTGGCAAGAGCTATAATGATATGATTTGAACCATTACTTGATACTTTTCCATTTGTAACCTCTACTTTTCTATTTGTATCAGTAGGTAGTGTTGTTCCTGTTGTTACTACAAATGGAACATATAAGCTTTCACCATTAACATTTCTTTTTTCATGATTTGTATATTGAATATGAATTTCTACTTTTCCTTTTTTTCCTAACATATCCTCAACTTTTGTTGTTTTACCATTAAATTTATATGTTATTTTCATTGTAATTGGTAATTGTTTTTCAGTTTTTCCTTGATAATATATATCATTTCCCTGACTTTCCCAATTAATCTTTTTTCCATCTTGAGTAAACTTTTCATCACCATTCATATTCATAATATGGGATAAAGTTGTTAAATCTTTTAATGTTTTTTCATTATCATCATTCTTAAGATGTTCTGAAACAATAGTAACTGTTTCCTCTCCATCAGGATTTAACTTTGTATACACTGTTTCCTCTTTTGTATAAGCAAAAACTGGTGCACATGATGCAATGGTTATTGTCCCTACAACTAGTGAGGATACTAATAATTTTAATTTTTTCATATTTATCTCTCTCCTTTTTCTTCAAGTCTTACTTGTTTAAAACCTATCGATGTTTTTAAAATAAATCTATCAAAAGTTAATAATAATGCTGGGATAACACAAATGACTATTATCATAGATATCAAAGTTCCTCTTGATAATAATGTACAAAGAGAAGCAATCATATTCAATTTAGAAATCATTCCTACACCAAATGTTGCTGCAAAAAGTGATAATGCTGATACTACAATTGATCCAACTGATTGTTCTATAGCTAAAGACATTGCATTTCTCTTATCTTCTCCAGCTTTTCTTCGATCTAGATATTTTGTTGTTAAAAGAATGGCATAGTCAATCGTCGCTCCTAATTGAATTGTTCCAATAACAATAGAAGCTACAAATGGAACAACATCACCTGTGTAATATCCTATCGCCATATTAATAAAGACTGCTAACTCGATAGCTGCAACTAAAAGAATTGGTAAGGATATTGACTTCAATACAAATATCATAATTACAAATATAACAAGAATTGAAGTTGTATTTACACTTTGAAAATCTAAATCAGCAATATGAACCAAATCCTTCATACATGGTCCTTCTCCTGCTAATAAAGCATTTTCATCATAATCTTTAACTATTTGACTGACTTTTTCTATTTGATTATTAAGTTCATCAGTCGCTACTTCATATGTTGAATTAATAAATACGATTTTATATTGATCACTTTCAAAAATAGATTTTAATTCATCTGACATAATTTCATCAGGAATAGCAAGTTCTGATAATTCTGATGGAGATAAAACAAGATCTACTCCTTTTAATTCTTTAATCTTGTCAATCATTTCATTCATTGTATTATTTTTCATGTCTTTATCAATCAAAATAACTTCTGGAGAAACAATATTAAACTTATCTTTTAATTGAGAATTAGCTATACAACTTTCCAAATCCTGTGGTAAATCTTTTGTAAGATTATAATATTGTTTAATATGACTATTTCCATAATACGCTGGATAAGCAATAAGTATTGCTATTACTAAAATAATCTTATAATACTTTAAAACAAAATTCTTTATACCATTAAATGTTGGTAACCAAGGCTTATGATAAGTCTTTCGAATTAATTTATCACATACTAATAAGAATGCTGGAAATACAGTAATTGTAGAAATAACACCTAAAACAACACCTTTAGCCATAACAATACCAATATCATTTCCTAAGGTTAATTGCATTGTACATAATGCTAAAAATCCAGCAACTGTAGTTAGTGAACTACCTGCCACAGAAACAAGAGTATCTCCTATAGCTTCAACCATAGCTAATTCTTTTGTTTCCATTTCTCCTTTTGCTCGTTCATATTTATGATATAAGAAAATTGAAAAGTCTGTTGTAACTCCTAATTGTAGAACAGCAGCTATCGCTTTTGTAATATAGGAAATTTCACCCAAGAAATAATTTGTTCCCATATTGTATAAAATAGCAATTCCTATATTCCCTAATAAAAGTATAGGGACAATATATGAATCTAATGATACCATTAAAATGAGTAAGACAAGTGCGACTGCTACAATTACATAAATAACAATCTCACTATCTGCAACAACACTCGTATCTAATGTTGAAGCAGACATTCCACCTATCTTTACATTCAAATCTGTCAATTCACGCATTTCTTTAATAGCATCAATAGCAGTTGTAGAATCACTAAAGGTTACAAGCATCAATTGACTTTCATCTTTTTTAAAACTATCTAATAATTCATCAGGCAACATTTCCATTGGAATTGTTGTACCAATTAAATCATTAGCTGAAATGACTTTGTTAACTCCTTTGATTCCTTTAAAAGTTTCTTCCAATTTTAAAATGTCTTTAGGTTGCATATTATCTACACAACACATTGCAAATGAACCCATTTCAAAATCTTCTTCGAGAATTTTTTGCCCTTTCATTGTTTCAATGTCTTCTGGCAAATAAACAAGGATGTCATAGTTAACTTTTGTACCTACATATCCAAATATAGATGGGATTAATAGAAGTAATGATAAAATTGCAACAACAATCTTATGTTTAACTACAAAACTTCCGATTGATTTCCCAAACTTCTTCATTTTCAACGCCTCCTATATTGACCATTGGTCATTTTTATTTTTGACAGTCTTTATATTATCACCAAAATGACCGTTAGTCAATAATAAATGACTAAAAGTCATTTATTTTTTTATTTTTATTGACTTTTTGTAAACATGAAGATAAGATAATAATATGAGGTGGTTGTATGTATAGTCATAAAGTCAAAAAAGATATGCCTTTATCTAAAGTAGAAAACAATAAAAATGAAAAACTGAATAAATTATTGGATACAGCCTTTCAATTATTTACTGATAAAGGTATTCAACATACTTCTATCCAGGATATTGTGAATAATGCGGGTGTTGCTAAAGGAACTTTTTATTTATATTTTAAAGATAAATATGAAATTCAAGATCATTTATTAGCTCGTACTTCATATCGTTTATTTCATCAAGCTCTTAAAGCATCAGAAAAGGAAAATATTGAGCGTTTAGATGATAAAATTATTTTTATCATTAATTATATTATTGATTTTTTAGTACATAACCCAATTATTATCAATTTTATTAAAAAGAATTTATCTTTAGGATTATATAGTGAAAAAATTTCTATATTAATGGATGATAAAGAATTAGGTTTAAATGAACTTTTTTTAACGGAAGTCAAAAAAAGAAATATTAATATGCCTAATCCAGAAGTTACTTTATTTATGATTATTGAATTAGTAGGTTCAACAGTATTTTCTTCTATTGTTAAAAAAGAACCTTTACCAATCCAAGAATACAAACCTATTTTATATAAAACAATTAAAACAATGATTAATGAAGATTCATAAACAATTAATATAAATTAAAAAAAGATTACCTCTTTCTTAGAAATAATCTTATTTTTCATAATAATCTATTAATTGGTCAAGAACTTCTATAATGTTTGTAATATCCTCTCCACTTATTTCTTCTCCTAACCTTCGTTCTTCTTTTTTTAAATCTTTTTTTATTTGTGGATACAAACTTTTTGCTTTTTCTCCTAAAAATATTTTATTATCCACTATTTTTATAAATCCTTTTTGTAATAATTCTTCACTAATTTTTCTTATAATATGAGGATCTAATTTACTTTCTTTAACAACTGTTTCTATAGATACTCCATCCATATAATGAATAACTTTAATAACTTGATAATCATCATATGTTAAATGATATTTTTGGAGTATATCATTTAATTTTCTTATTTTCAATGCATAAAGAAAATCTATTCTTTTTTCAACTCTATTCATAATTATCACCATTTTTATTCTAATTAATAAAAATGAACAGAATATGAAATCTTATAAAATACACTGTCAAGCAAAATTGAAAATGTCCTAAAAATTTAGTGTTTTAAGCACCGATTTGTTGTCGGTGCTTTTGGTTACCAAAATACTGTAAAATATTATCAGTTCTCCATGGATGATCCAAAGGTGGTATGTACTTTTTCTTTGGTTTGATTTCTTTATAATCAGGATCAAACTGTTTAGAGTATTCTTCT